>CAYTDH010000097.1:0-12223 GCA_964436325.1 uncultured Tangfeifania sp. | reverse complement strand
AAAATCCATGGCAAAATGCACACCATCCAGATCACGTCCTTCCACAGGCAGGTCCCGCGGGTTTTCCGCACCCACAGCCAGTAAAACAGCATCAAATTCTTTCAGCAGGGTTTCTTTGGTAATGTCTTTCCCAACCGTCGTGTTGGTTTT
This sequence comes from uncultured Tangfeifania sp., assembly GCA_964436325.1. GTDB lineage: Bacteria > Bacteroidota > Bacteroidia > Bacteroidales > Prolixibacteraceae > Tangfeifania. Next base: position 12,073 of record CAYTDH010000097.1, on the reverse strand, counting down.
GAATTTCATTCCCTCTTCAGCGAACAGGGCAAGCCGGCGGTCGATAACCCGTTTATTCAATTTAAAATCAGGAATCCCGTACCGGAGCAATCCCCCTATGGCATCATTCTTTTCAAAAACAGTTACAAGATGGCCTGCACGGTTGAGCAGGTCAGCCGCTGAAAGGCCGGCAGGTCCTGAACCAATGACAGCCACTTTCTTGCCCGTCCGGGTTTTTGGAGGATTCGGTTTCACAATTCCCGCTTCAAAAGCCTGCTCCACAGTAGCACATTCATTTTCCCGGATGGTAACCGCCTCTTCATGAATTTCAAGAACACAGGCCTTTTCACAGGGTGCAGGACAGACTCTTCCTGTGATTTCCGGAAAGCTGTTGGTGGAATGAAGGATGTAATAGGCCTCCTCCTTATTTCCACGGTAAAGGGCATCCTGCCATTCAGGAATTTTACTGCCTACCGGGCACCCCCAATGGCAAAAAGGAATACCGCAATCCATACATCGTGAAGCCTGTCGTTTTCTTTCCTTTTCATTTAACGTCTGTTCAACTTCACCGTAATCATATATTCTTTCTTTCGTCGGACGATAGCCAGCCAACTGGCGTGGAACCGTCATAAAACCTTTAGGATCTCCCATATCTAATCGTCGTAATTTTCAGTTAATAAAAACATTCTTATTCATGACGTGACGGATCGTCTTCTGTCAATTGTAATTTCGCCTGCAACTCGATCAGTTTTTGTTCTTCGAGTACTTTTTTGTATTCGAACGGAATAACCTTCACAAATCTGGGCAGGTATTCCTCCCAGTTGGTCAGCACTTTAGCGGCCAGCGTACTTTGCGTATGCAACAGATGATTATTTATCAACGATTGCAGTTCAACCACATCGGCCTTATCTTCCACAGGAGTTAAATCAACCAGTCCCTTATTGCAGAAATAATCAAAATTACCTGCCTCGTCCAACACATAAGCGATTCCCCCGCTCATCCCCGCTGCAAAGTTCCGGCCGGTTTTTCCAAGAACCACCACGCGACCACCTGTCATATATTCACAGCAATGATCGCCGGTACCTTCCACAACGGCATGAGCACCGGAGTTCCTTACACAAAACCGTTCACCTGCAACTCCACGGATATAGGCCTCTCCTCGGGTTGCCCCGTAGAAAGAGGTATTCCCGATGATGATATTCTCTTCGGGCCTGAAAGAAGAACCGGTTGGAGGGAGAACAATAATTTTTCCTCCCGAAAGTCCTTTCCCGATATAATCGTTGGCATCCCCTTCGAGCCGGAACGTTAACCCTTTAGCAAGAAAGGCCCCGAAGCTTTGGCCGGCGGTACCATGGAAGGTGCAGTTAATGGTATCATCGGGCAACCCCTTTTCACCATAACGCTTGGAGATTTCCCCTGAAAGCATGGCTCCTGTGGTCCGGTCAATATTGGCTACAGAATGCGAAATCCATACCTTCTCGGCCCCGCGAATGGCTTTTTTAGCCTCTTTTATCAGGTCCAAATCAATATGTCCTTCATTCTTGCGGGTATTTGGATGAATGTTATGGATGGGATATTTTTTAGCTTCTTTAGGCATGTAAAGGATTTCGGAGAAGTCCACTTTTTTGGATTTCCAGTTGACCACTTCCGGATCTACTTCAAGAAGGTCGGTACGCCCAACGATATCCTCGAATTTTCTAAATCCCATTTCAGCAAGGTACTCGCGAATCTCACGGGCTACAAACCTGAAATAATTGATGGTGTATTCCGCTTTCCCGATAAACCGTTTTCTGAGTTGTTCATCCTGGGTGGCTATACCTGCAGGACAGGTATTCATGTGACATTTTCGCATCATGATACACCCAAGCACAATTAAAGGAGCGGTAGAAAAACCAAATTCTTCAGCCCCCAGACAAGCCAGGGAAACAACATCGCGTCCGGTTTTCAACTGCCCATCCACTTGTAACTTCACCCTGCCTCTCAGGTTATTCAGCACCAGCGTCTGCTGGGTTTCCGAGATACCCAGTTCTACCGGCAAGCCGGCATGCTTAATGGAGCTGGCCGGGCTGGCCCCTGTTCCTCCCGATGTTCCTGCGATGGTAATAATATCAGCAAATGCTTTGGAAACTCCGGCTGCAATGGTTCCGACGCCTTCCTCCGAAACAAGCTTGACACTCACTTTCGCTTTTGGATTGACAATTTTCAGATCATAAATTAATTGCGCCAGATCTTCTATAGAATAAATATCGTGGTGTGGTGGCGGGGAGATCAGGGTAATTCCGGGAGTAGAGTTCCGGGTTTTGGCAATAATCTTATTCACTTTGTACCCGGGTAATTGTCCGCCCTCACCGGGCTTTGCCCCCTGAGCGATTTTAATCTGCAACTCTTCGGCATTGACCAGGTAATTGTTGGTAACGCCAAAACGTCCTGATGCCACCTGTTTAATCTTACTGTTGCGGATAGTTCCAAACCGTTCCGGATTTTCACCACCTTCTCCCGTATTGCTCCGTCCTCCTATCGTATTCATGGTTATGGCAAGGGCTTCGTGCGCTTCCTTGCTAATCGACCCATAAGACATTGCTCCGGTTACAAAACGTTTAAAAATTTGCTCCTCCGGCTCAACCTCCTCTATGGGGATCGGATTCTTTTTGAATTTAAAACAGCTCCGGATAAATGCCGGTTTGCGGTTTTGTTCGTCTACCAACGAAGAGAACTGCTTGTATTTTTGGTAGTCATCAGTCCGGGTGGCCCACTGCAACAAACCAATGCTTTCGGGATTCCAGGCATGATGCTCGCCCCCTCTTCTCCAGGCATATACCCCTTCGTTCTCAAACCGGAACGGTTCTGACACAGGCTCTTCACGGTAAGCTTTTTCATGAAAAAGGGTAGCTTCCTGGCAAATCTCTTCCAGCCCAATACCCCCTATTTTAGCTGCAGTTCCGGTAAAATATTTGTTAATGAGCTCTTTACTCACTCCAATCGACTCAAAAATCTGAGCACCGTGGTAACTCCTGAGTGTTGAAATTCCCATTTTGGAAAAAACTTTAAGCAACCCTTTATCTACGGCTTTAATGTAATTCTTACGGGCTTCTTTGTATTCGAGGTCAATTTTCCCCTCTTTTACCATATAATCGATGGCTGCAAAAGCCAGGTAAGGATTAATCACGCTGGCACCGTAACCGAGAAGCAATGCAAAATGATTGACTTCACGAGCTTCAGCAGTTTCCACGATGAGCCCCACCTGCATACGTTTTTGCTTTTTAATAAGGTGGTGGTGCACCATAGCAACCGCCAGGAGGGAAGGCACCGCGGCCTGGTCTTTGCTGATTTTCCGGTCACTCAGAATGATATAATTCTTTTGCTGATCTACAGCATGCTCGGCGTCTTTCAACATTTTTTCAAGGGCTTTCTCAAAACCCTTCACCCCCTGTTTAACCGGAAAAACCATGGGGATAACCTTGTGGGAAAACATCTCATCTTTCAGGTCCTTGATTTTTCCAAGGTCGGTATTGGTTAAAAGAGGTCCCTTAAATTTAATGAGCTTGCAATGCTCCGGGGTTTCTACCAGAATATTGGAATGCAGTGACCCGATGTAATTGGTTAATGCCATGACCAACCCCTCGCGAATGGGGTCAATGGCGGGGTTGGTCACCTGGGCAAACATCTGTTTAAAATATTCGAAAAAGCGTTTGGGCTTGTCTGAAAAGACAGCTGCCGGGACGTCATTCCCCATGGAATTGGTAGGCTCTGCACCATTTTCACTCATGGGTTTGATAAGCTCATACATATCTTCTTTGGAGTAACCAAACGCTTTGGAGTAGGTTTCAAAATGATCGATAGATGAGGGCACACGTTGTTTCACCTGGATATCAGCCATCATCAACCGGTTTTCCTTGAGCCACATTTGATAAGGATTACGGTGACTTAGCTGATCTTTAACCTCCTCATCCGGGATAATAATTCCCAATTGAGTATCTACAAGGAGGATTTTCCCGGGACGAAGCCGGCCTTTGGATTCGATCTCTTCGGGCTTAAAGGTTTGAACGCCTACCTCAGAACCCATAACGATTAAATCGTTTTTGGTAATGACATACCTCGACGGCCTCAACCCGTTGCGGTCGAGGGTTCCCCCAATGTAGCGCCCATCGGAAAATACCATGGAAGCAGGGCCATCCCACGGCTCCATTATCGTTGAATGGTATTCGTAAAAGGCTTTCAGGCTTTCAGGAATGGGATTTTTTTCATTAAAAGATTCCGGAATCATCATGCACAAGGCATGTGGGAGGGTCCGTCCGGTCATATGCAAAAATTCAAGCACGTTGTCGAAAGAGGCTGAATCCGATTTTCCGGATTCAATAACAGGCAACAATTTTTTCAGGTCTTCCCCGAATACTTCCGATTTCATCAGGGCTTCACGAGCCTTCATCCACAGCCGGTTTCCCTTCACCGTATTGATCTCCCCGTTGTGGGCCAGAATTCTGAAAGGCTGCGCCAAATCCCACGTCGGGAAGGTATTGGTGCTGAACCGGGAATGGACCAGTGCAATGGCACTCTTGAATTTTTCATTTTTGAAATCAAGGTAATAATTGTTCAACTGGTCGGGAGTCAACATCCCTTTGTAAACGATTATTTTTGCCGATAAACTCGGTTGATAAAAGCTTTCTTTGTACTTCAGGTTCGATTCCCTGATGGAGCGTTCGGTCAGCTTCCGCACAATATAAAGCTTTCGTTCAAGTGCATCAATTTCCAGGTTCGCTTTAACAAAAACCTGTTGGATTACAGGTTCGTTGGATTTGGCAATCTCACCCGGAGCCGAACTGTCCACCGGCACATCCCGGTAATCCACAAGAGTCAACCCTTCTTCCTTAATGTGCTTCGAAAGCACTTCAATACATAAATCAGCCTCTGTTTCATCTTTCGGGAGAAAAATCAGTCCGGTTCCATATTTTCCGGCTTCGCCTACATTGACTTTCAACTCCTCTCTGATGAACTCATGAGGAATTTGCATCAATATCCCCGCCCCGTCGCCTGTAGAATTGTCGGCACTGATAGCCCCCCGGTGGTCCATATTCCGGAGAACATCAAGGCCCCTCATGACAATATCGTGCGAGGGCTTCCCCTTTATATGAGCAACAAACCCAATTCCACAATTATCATGTTCATTTGCCGGGTTATATAAACCCTGCGCCTCAGGTAATCTCATCTGCATCATTTTTTCAATTTTTTCTCAATTCACACTCTCTCACAGCAAAAAACAGACTCCGCTTTCTGCTGTAAAATTGTAAGCAAAACCTTACTTTTTTTAACGAAGTGAAATCAAAAATACGCAAAAGACATAAAAATTTCTTTATAATATTCAAAAATGTGTGTTTAGTAACATACAGTTAACCTTTATTGCTGAAGAAAAAAAAGGATTTCCATTTAAAAACAGCTAAAATCCTTAGGCGTCAGGCAAAAAAACAGAAACAACATCATTCAAGAAGGTTATTTACAGCTTGTTCTGTTTTGTCAAAATGAAAATTTGCAATCACTTCTTCTTTTTTGCGGGCAATCTCCTCAAGACAAAGATTTCCAATACTTCCGGCATGGGTATGGTGAACCTCTTTATGCGGCCGAAACGCCCCCTGCTCAATTTTTTCTGCAACCTGGCGATACGCCTCCCGGAAAGGAATCCCTTCCAATACCCGTTTATTGACTTCCTCTACACTAAAGAGGTAATCGTATTTGGGGTCTTCAAGAATTCGGGGATTTACTTCAATTTTTTCCAATGCCAGGCGGGTTACGTCGAGACACTGCAATAATTCGGAAAAAACAGGCAAAAAAACCTCCTTAACCACCTGCAAATCTCTGAAATAGCCACTCGGCAAATTATTGATGACTGCATTTATCTGCTGGGGAACACCCTGAATCTTATTGCATTTTCCCCGAATCAGTTCAAACACATCCGGATTTTTCTTGTGGGGCATAATGCTTGAGCCGGTGGTAAAGGCTTCAGGCAGGGTAACGAAATTAAAATTCTGACTCGTAAAAAGGCACACATCAAAAGCCAGCTTTGAGAGGGTGCTGCCAATATTGGCCAGAGCAAAAGCCACAATTTTTTCCACTTTCCCTCGTCCCATTTGGGCATATACAACATTGTAATTCATGTTGCTGAAGCCCAGTAATTCGGTGGTCATCTGGCGATTGAGAGGAAAGGAGGAACCGTAGCCGGCAGCAGAGCCCAATGGGTTCTGATTGGCAATCTTATAGGCCGACAAGAGCAGTTCCAGATCATCGGCGAGACTTTCGGCATAAGCTCCGAACCATAACCCGAAGGAGGAAGGCATGGCCACCTGCAAATGAGTGTATCCCGGCATTAATATTTCTTTATATTGTCCGCTCTTTTTTAAAAGCATGTCAATCAATTGTCCTGTGCCTGAAACAATATCCTGTATCGCGTCGCGGGTAAAAAGTTTCAAATCCAGAAGCACCTGATCGTTGCGGGAGCGACCGCTGTGAATCTTTTTCCCTAAATCACCCAATTCCCGGGTCAACAGGAACTCCACCTGGGAATGAACATCTTCCACATCTTCATCAATGGCGAAATCACCGGCAATGGCTTTTTGATACAACGCTTTTAAGGCCGCTTTCAAAGCGGGCAGCTCTTTTTCCCCAATCAAACCTACCGATTCCAGCATGATAACGTGAGCCAGGGAGCCCAAAATATCATAAGGCGCCAGATATAAATCCAATTCCCTGTCTTTTCCAACAGTAAATTTCTCTATGGTTTCATTCAAGGTGGAACCTTTATCCCAAAGCTTCATCTTTTCTGATTTAATTTTGAGCAAAGATAGGGATTTTGCCGGATAAGGTTTTGAACCGGCATTTCCAAAAATCTAAAAAAAATTGCCACTTTTGTGTTGCATTTCAGCATAACGAAAGATTATACAAAGACAACCATGTTTCAAAACAAGACAATTCGCTTTATCCTGTATGGGCTTTTGGGGGTGACTGTTTTCGCCTATTTTGCCGGGCTATCCATTGATGTGACCCGCGACGCGGGAAAATATGCTACCATCGCCAAAGAAATTTTCCAGAACGGCAATTTCATAAACCTAACGGTTCACGGAGAACCTTACGACCAAAAACCACCCCTTTTGTTTTGGCTGGGAGCCCTCGGATTTGCCATTGGCGAAATCTCCAACTTCTGGTTTAAACTCCCTGTTCTTCTGATTGGTTTTTTCGGGATTTTTTCTGCCTACAAGCTGGGGAATAGTCTGTACAACAAGCGAACCGGGCGCATCACAGCTTTTTTGTTGGGGTTTTCGTTTATCTACCCCTTCTATACCATGGATATACACACCGATACCCTGATGCAGGCTTTCATCACTTTTTCGCTCTGGCAATTGGCAGATTTCATAAAAACCAAAAAAAACATCCACTGGATTTTGGGTTTCACCGGAGTGGGACTGGCCATGCTTTCCAAAGGCCCTCTGGGCGCTGCCATTCCGGCATTTGCCATTGTGGGGCACCTCTTGCTGAAGAAAAAATTCAAAGCCTTTTCCGATTTCCGCTGGTACCTTGGTATATTGCTTGCCCTTTTCATCGTAAGCCCTGCACTCATCGGGCTCATTAACCAATTTGGCTGGGATGGCATTGTTTTCTTTTTTTGGGATAATAACATCGGGCGGGTTACGGGCACTTACATACAAACCAACAGCGACCCTGTTTTTTATTTCCACACCCTGCTCTACCTCTTTTTACCATGGAGTTTGCTCTTTTACATCGCTGCCTTTTTTGAAATCAAGACCCTTATTAAGAACCGCTTCCGGGCGCCTGAATATTTCACCTTCACCGGCATCTGGATCTTTTTCATTATTCTGAATGCCTCAGAAAGCCAGTTGCCCCATTATATCTTTGGAATTATCCCCCTCATAGCCTTGTTAACGGCAAAATGGATCGACATCGCTGTGCAGGAAAAAGCCAGACTTTTGAAAACAATTCAAATCACCCAAAAAACAGTTGTCGTTATGGCGTGGACGGCCTTCCTGGTGTTTACCCTTTACCTCTTTCCTGCCCCTGCCTTTTGGTTCTGGATTGTTGGTGCAGCAGCCCTAATCCTGAGCCTGTTCATCTATTTAAAATCGCGGGAACCGCTGCCCAAAATTCTGCTGCCGTCAGCTCTGGTCTTTTCTGCGCTGATCCTTTTATTAAACCTGCATATTTTCCCGTTTATATTCAGCCACCAGGCTCCACCCAAAGCAGGCCGCTATTTTTCAGAAAAAGCCAGGCCGGGAGATAAACTTTACAACTATTATTACAACCAGTACGAACTGTTTTTTTACAGCGAACCCCAGGCGGAGCAAATCCTGTTTAATGACCAAAAGATGAAGGAAGTGGCCGGAAAAGAGGGCACGTGGATCTTTACCGACGGGGAAGGGTTTGAAAAAATTGAAGCACTCAGCCATAACCCCGATACCATCATCCGGTATCAACACCTTTACCTGAACCGCGGGGGACAATTTATTAATCCTGAAACACGCAGCAAAGTCCTAACACCCATGTACCTGATTAAATATTAAACCCATGCGAAGCAGCCATTCCATTTCAAACCGCTGGTTATTGATTCCATTGCTTTTTCTGCTCTATTCATCCCCGGGTGCACTCGAATATGTTTTCTTTTTCCCCGATGAAAAATATTACACCGATGCCGTCCTTCAAATGATGGATAAAGAAGATTACCTTACGCCCTACCAGGCCGACGGAACCCCTCGTTTCAAAAAACCCATCATCACCTATTGGGTTTTAACAGCCAGCTACAAAATTTTTGGCGTAAGTAAATTTTCATCACGGCTGTTTTTCTGGCTGGCAGGTGCCTTGCTGGTGACCATCGTTTTCCTGATGGTAAAATCCTTGTCGGGCAACTCAAGACAGGCAACAGGAGCAGCCTTTATTACCGCAGCCAATCCTTTGGTGCTAATGAGTGCAAGCCGCTCCATACCCGATATCCTGCTGGTGCTTTTTTTAACCATAAGCGCCTGGGGTTTTCTGGAAATCATGATGGACGAAAGACCGAAAAAAAAATACTACTGGATGGCCTGGGTGGGCGCTGCTTTGGCATTCGAGACGAAGGGAATTCCGGGAGCAGCTTTTGCCGGGGTAAGCATCCTGTTTCTCCTGCTTAACCCCTGGAAGCGGAAAAAAATCCCCGACCTGATTCACTGGCCTGCGATACTCCTCGCACTGGGAATTGCATCAAGTTGGTTTATCATCATGTACCTGGAGCACGGCAGCACGTTTCTCAATTCGTTTTACAGCGATCAGGTGGGTGAAAGGGTTTCCTCCAGAGCAGGTCAATCCATTACCAATGCGTTTCTGGGAATGGGAAATCTTTTGGCCTTTTCTCTTCCCTGGATTGTCATTGTTTTTTCACAAATCCGGAAACTGAAAAAACACCTCATCCGGACCAATCCTGAAACAAAAGCCATTTTAGGTTTCACCGGAATTTGGGTAGTGGTCATTATCCTCATGTCGGGAGCGGTTTTTAAATTTTACGACCGCTACCTTTTACCTGTTATTCCTCTTGTCTCTTTGTTTTTTGCCTGGGTCATCATAACCTCCGGTGCCCGTTTTCAAAAACCCATACGGAACATTTTCCTGGCTTTATCCGGAATGATATTGCTGGTAAATGTGCTGTACATCATTTTCATTCAATTTGATTTGGTGCTTTTTTTCGGGACAGCAGCCGGTGTTTCCGGGATGCTCTTCTTTTTCTTTTCGGGACGTATAAAAAAACTGGCACCAGAGATCATTCTCTCAAATGCCGTACTTTTGCTCTATTTCAGTGTTTTTCTCTTACTTCACCCGCTCTTAATGCCCGGCCAGGGGGAGCAACTGACCCGGGCCATTCGCCGGGAAAAACCAGCCGGGGAAACGAAAATTTTTGTTTACGGAAACATTCGGACCGCTTCCAATATTCGCATTCACAGCCACCATAAATGGAATGTGATAAGCATGGATACAGTATATACCCTGCCCCGAAATCCCCGGCATATTTTGGTTTTCCCTGAAAAAAAGAAGCAAAACCTTTCGCTGAAGGGGTATACCATAAAAAAAGGCTCCGAAGAGTGGTCCGCCGTTCCGGTCAAACAATTCCCCCCCTTTCTTCAACAACCAGTTCGGCAACTTAAAAAAGACGGAAAGCATTATTTGATTGCCATTCCCAATAACCTCAACAACCCAAAAGAAAATGAATAACCTGCAAAAAAAACACCTTTACCTGATCGGGGGCTGGTTTATTGTCAATTTCCTGCAAGCCGCTTTTACGGGTTTGCATTCCGATGAATCGTACTACTGGATGTATTCCGAGAACCTGAACTGGGGCTATTTCGATCACCCCCCTATGGTAGCACTGCTGATTCATTTGGGGCACATGCTTGTCCCCGGCGAACTGGGAGTCCGGCTTTTTTTCATTCTCGTTTCAACATTTTCTTTTGCCATTATCATTGATGAGCTGAATGAAAAAAAAGATCTTTTCTTTTTGGGATTGTTTGTTGTATCATTCCCTCTGATTCATACCCATGTTGCCGGATTTTTGGCTATACCCGATATTCCATTGCTTTTTTTTGCCCTGCTTTTTTTAAAAGCCTACCGCCGGTTCCTAAACCGCCCAACCTGGCTGCTCGCAGCTACCCTGGGATTTCTGGCTGCAGCCATGATTTACAGTAAATACCACGCTTTTATCATCATCGGACTAACGCTTCTTTCAAACATCAGGCTATTAAAAGAAAAGTACATTTACGGAATCATAATACTAACAAGTGTGTTGCTTCTGCCGCACATTCTTTGGCAAATCAACCATGAATTCCCCACATTCAGCTACCATCTTGTTGAACGGGCCAAACCCTTCCAATTAAAATACGTTTTCCCCAACTTAGTGAATCAGCTAATCATGGCTGGCCCCCTTACCGGAGTGCTGGTATTTTGGAAACTGTCCCGGTTCAAAATAAAAAATTCCTTCGACAGGGCTTTAATTTTTAACATTCTGGGATTTTACATTCTGTTTTTTTTACTGAGTTTTAAGAACCGCATCGAAGCCCATTGGTCTGCAGCCATCATTCCTATGCTCATGATAGCCACCTGGCAGGGAATTCAGCAAGACCCCAAAACAAAAAAATGGTTCAAAAGACTGGCGGTGCCTGTAGTAGCCCTCCTGTTTCTTTTTCGGATTTATCTCGCCCTGGATGTAATTCCCAATATCGGACACCTCAAAATCACCTTTTACAACCGGGAGGCCCATGCCCTGGAGATAAAGGAGAAAGCAGCGGGGAAAAAAGTAGGATTTTTCAATAATTACGCAGCAACCAGCAATTACATCTTCTATACGGGGGACTCTGCAGTACTCCTTTCAACACCCTCTTACCGCTTCTGCCAGTATGATCTCTGGAAAGAAGAAAAGTATGCCGATGGAGACCCCCTTTTTGCTGTACAGTCAAAACATTTAAACCCGCCCCGCCTGGAGCGAATGGTCACGGGTCAAATCAAAGGATTTGTTGAAATTGAACAATTCCAATCCCTCATCGGACTGGATATTATCCCGAAGGAAATCCGTCCTTCTGAAAAAGAACTGAATTTTATATTTCAATTGTTGAATAACACGAAGGATACCGTATTCACCAGGCACATCTCCGAACCTGTTCTGGCCGTCAAACAAGAAGACATTGAAATCCAGGCGGTACCCCTTACCTCTTCATCCCACCCCACAGCAATTCCTCCCGGAGAGGTAGCGGTTATCCGGTTAACGGTTCCGGCAAACCAACTGAGTAAAAAGCTGCCTGCTGTGTTTTACACCCGCTCCAAAGAAAATATCAGAGGCGAAATCATCGGCTTTTCAATCGATGAACGCTTAGCCAATATCTCCCTGCCATAGACCTGTTACCGAAATCCCTAATTTGAAGCCATTCACTGTTTAAAACAGGAATGGCTTTTTTGTCTTTTATTGCCCCTGTCTTCATTTTACTGAGTGGTCGTTTACCCCACAATACATAAAGCTAATTTTTACATTTTGTGATTTTTGAGATATATTTTTAATATTTTTCTATTTTAAAAGTTTTAA
>CAYTDH010000096.1:0-12247 GCA_964436325.1 uncultured Tangfeifania sp. | reverse complement strand
TATTCAACGAGTTATAAAATATCTTCAGGCAGATTATTCTATTACACACCCTAAGCCGAAAATACGAAATGCTCTATTTTTGCAATTTGGAATAGAGCTCCAGCAACTTTCCTGCTGCAACAAACGAACTCATTTCGCTGTTTAAAACCCTTTGTTCATATTCCCCGATAAGATGTTTCATGTCAGGATGCTGATAGAACGCGCGTTTCATCTGTTCCTGAATGGTTTCATGCATCCAGAAGGAAGCCTGGGCATTGCGCTTCCGGAAAAAATAGCCATTCGCTGTGGCATGATTCCGGTAGTCTTCCACACGCTCCCATATTTCGGTAATCCCAACCTTACTGAGGGCAGAGCAGGTCGATACCCTGGGCTCCCACCCTGATTCACGCGGAGGAAAAAGGTGGAGGGCATTTTGATATTGCCTTTTGGCCATTTGCGCTTTTTCGGCGTTGCTTCCGTCTGCTTTGTTAATCGCAATCATATCGGCCATCTCCATAATTCCGCGCTTAATGCCCTGCAGTTCATCTCCTGCACCTGCCAGCATCAGCAAAAGAAAAAAATCGGACATGGAGTGCACAGCCGTTTCGCTTTGGCCAACTCCTACTGTTTCAATAAAGATATGGTCGAAACCGGCTGCTTCACAAAGGATAATGGTTTCGCGGGTCTTCCGGGCTACTCCCCCCAGCGAACCGGCCGAAGGACTGGGCCTGATATATGCATTTTTATCGCCTGAAAGTTCTTCCATCCGGGTTTTATCGCCCAGAATACTACCCATGGACCGTTCACTGCTGGGATCAATGGCCAGTACCGCCAGCTTCCCTCCGCTGCGGGTAATGTATTTTCCCAAAGCTTCAATGAAAGTACTCTTCCCCACTCCCGGGACCCCGGTAATGCCAATGCGAATCGACTTTCCAATGTAGGGAAGGCAACCGGTAATGATTTGCTGTGCAATTTGCTGGTGCTCAGGCCTCGAACTTTCCACCAGGGTGACGGCTTTGCTTAAAAGCGCTATATTTCCCGAAAGAATGCCCTTCAAATATTCTTCCACGGAGAGCAATTTGCGCCTCTTTTTCAAAAACTGCTGCCTCGACTGGTGGCTTACATCCCCCGGATGATTCACCCCTTTATTGACGGACAAACCTTTAAATTCCGGATTGTTTTCTATATGATCGTGGTTTTCTGCCATGTCTTTAAAATATACCACAAAATTACCACAATAAACAGGAAGAAGGAAACCAGCATGAAGTTAAATTGAATTCAGCAAGACGATTTAACCTCTGTGAAACAAAAAATGTTCCGGGGAAAAGCAAAAAAAATGCCGCCTTTTTACGGGCGACAATTTTATTATTGACTTTGAATATAACGTTAACTCTGTGTGACTATATTACATGAGACACGTAGTCGCGTGGTGGGTGTTTTCGGATCATTGGTAATCACCGTAATGGATTTACTCTGGCGACCTCTTTTCCCTTGCGAATTAAAGGTTACTTTTACCGGAGCCGATTCTCCGGGGGCTATCACCTTTTTAGCAGGAGCCACGGCTGTACAACCACAGGAAGAACGCACATTCCGTATGACCAGTTCTGATTTCCCGTTGTTTGTCAGGGTAAACGTATGATCCATTTTATCTCCCTGTTTCATTTCCCCGAAATCGTGGGATTTTTCGGAAAACTTGGCTACGGGTGCTTTCGACAGTTCCTCGGCCGACAAATGTGAAAAATCCTCTTCAATGGTTGCACTAACTCCCACAGAAGCCCGGTAATCCTGACTACCGTCGAGTGAAAGGTAGATACGGTGGGAAGCAAAACCATAGGTGTCCGCCTTTTGGGCATCATAAGTAATTTTCAGTTTCCCTTTTCCCTGTGAGGGGATAGTTCCCGGTTCAGCCTTTACCTCCAGGTGCCCGGGTACCCTCCGGAAGCCAACCTCTACAGGCTTATCGGTATCATTCACCAGTTCAATTTCCTTGGTTTCCTTGTCGTTCTCTTTCATCCGGGAAAAAGAAACATGATTGGTCTTCACCCTAAGTTTCCCGATTTGCCGGGGATAGAGTTCAGCCAGGGTTTTTTCGCGTTCTTCAACCTTTCCTTTTATCCGAAGAACAGTTGTGCCGTTTTCGGCATTAGACCTCACCATCACCGATTTATTGAATGACCCCGGGCGGTTTTTAGGATTGTAACTCACCTGAATTTCTCCGGTTTTGCCGGGAGCAACGGGTTCCCGTGTCCACTTAGGCGTGGTGCATCCGCAAGATGCCCGGACATTATTTAAAATGAGCGGAACATCTCCATTGTTCGTAAATTTGAACGTGGTGGTCTGATTTCCGTCCGATTCCTTAAAGGTACCAAAATCGTGCTCCAGTTCATTAAAAACAATCGTTGGTTTTTGAGCGAATGCAGCAGTGGCCAGAAAGACCAACACAACAAAGCTAAAAAGGCTTAACAGTTGTTTCATAACCTATTCATTTTAATTTTTTGAATTTAATCGCTTAATTTGTTCCAACAAATGTAACAATGACAAGTGGAATTTGCTGTTAATCAGGGACAATATTTTGTTAATAAAGTGTTAAATGCAAATTTATAAAAAAACAGGATTCTGGAAATCCTCTTTCCAATGAAAGGCAAAACATTAACATACATCATTTTACTGGCCACCGTCTCGGTAGCCGGAGTTTTGTCTATTCAGTTCTTTTTTCTGAAAAATGCTTATACCTATTCCGAAAAACAGTTCATGGAGAGCGTCTCAGTTGCCCTCAGGGAGGTTACCTGGCAGATCATGCTTGCCAACGGAAACACTTCTGATTTTGACAGCCTTACGCCCGTTGAAATGATTTCCAAAAGCGATTATATGGTTCATGTAGATGCTATCATTGACTATGAATTGCTTAAATTTCACCTCATTGAGGAGTTGAAAAAGCATCAGATTTTTACGGCTTTTGAATTTGCCATCTACCGGCCCGGGATGGAAATGCCCGAACAGAAAACCCTGATTACAACGGATGGGGAAGAAAAAGCCTCGGGGTACCACTTTCCTCAATACAAATCAGGGGCATCCCACCATTTTGCCGTACATTTCCCCGACAGGTCCTCCTACTTTTACTCGAGGCTTTCTGTTTGGTACCTTTTTACCGGTCTCCTGGTCGTGGTGGTTGTTTTCTTTGGATACTCGCTTTCGGTCATCATCCGCCAGCGTCAACTCTCGGAAATCCAGAAAAACTTTATCAATAACCTGACACACGAACTCAAAACACCTATTTCGTCTATTGCTCTTTCCGCCAATGTCTTAAAAAATAAAAAAATACTGCGAACTCCTGAAAAACTTTTTGAATACGCCCGGATTATTGAAGACCAAAACAACCGGCTTTCCAAAAATGTGGAAAAAGTGCTTAACCTGGCTTCGCTCGAAAAAAATAAACTACACCTCAATAAGGAAGAAACGGCGATCGGGCCTTTCCTGAAAGAAACCATCGCCTATTTCAAACAAACCGATTTTGGTCAAAAAGCAACCATTAAACTTCATATTTCTTCTTCGCCCGAAAAAATGAAGGCGGATAAATTTCATTTTTCCAATCTAATCATTAACATATTGGAAAACAGTGTGAAATATTGCGAGAAACAACCGGAAATCTTCATTGAAGTTAACCAAACAAAAAACACCCTGCATGTCCGTTTTCAAGACAATGGGATAGGCATTTCCAAAAAGCACCGGAAAAAAATCTTCAACCGTTTTTACCGGGTACCCACAGGGAATGTGCATAACGTAAAAGGATTTGGACTGGGACTCGATTATGTACGAAAAATTGTGAAGGCTCACAAATGGAAAATAAAAGTTAATAAAAATCCCGAAGGAGGCAGTATCTTTACCCTTTTAATTCCGTTGAAGCGATGATGGATGATGCAATAAAACTTTTGTTGGTGGAAGACGATGAAGCGCTGCGGTTCATCGTAAAGGACAACCTGACAGAAAACAATTACCGGGTGGATGTGGCCGGAGATGGGGAGGAAGCGATTGAGCTGTTCAAAAAAAACACTTATCAACTGATCATTCTGGATGTAATGCTTCCCAAAATTGATGGATTTCAGGTGGCGGAGTACATACGGAAAACCGATGAACATGTACCGGTAATTTTTCTGACAGCCCGTTCGATGAATGAGGACAAAATCACGGGCCTTACCATTGGCGGCGATGATTACATCCCAAAACCTTTCAGTATGGAAGAATTATTGCTGAAAATAAAAATCTTCTTGAAGAGAAGCCGGCCCCTCAGTGATGCTCCTCCTCCCCCCAAAAAAAGCTATAAAATAGGACAATTTGTTTTTTTCCCTGAAGAACATTCCCTTTCCCGTGATGACCATAATCAAAAACTCACACTCAAAGAAGTGGAGCTCATTCGGTTTTTTGCCGAAAACCCCAACAAAGTATTGAGCCGGAATGAAATTCTGGAGAAAGTATGGGGTTCGAATGACTATTTCCTGGGGCGCAGTCTGGATGTGTTTATTTCGCGCCTGCGAAAATATTTTAAACCCGACCCCTCTATAAAAATTATTAATCTGCACGGAATCGGATTCCGCTTTTCCATTAAGAAAAAAAAATAAAGAAAAAGAAAATGACGTTGATACAACTATTGCTTTTAATATCCATCGGATTGCTTTCCGGCATGCTAGCCGGCTTTTTAGGAATTGGTGGCGCGATTATCGTAATCCCTGCCCTCATTGTTCTGCTGGGACTCAGCCAACATGAAGCTCAGGGAACGAGCCTGGCTTTTATGGTTCCCCCCATAGGCATTCTTGCCGCCTGGAATTACTGGAAAGGAGGATATGTTAACTGGAAGTTTGCACTAATCCTTTCATTGACTTTTGTATTGGGAGCTTACCTGGGCTCTCTTTATTCGATTCACCTGCCTCAAAGAATCCTCAGAAAAGTTTTTGGGGTTTTACTCCTTGCAATCGCGGTAAAAATGATCTTTTCAAAATAAATACCTCCTCCTGCTTGGAGAAATTAAAAAAACAACTATTTTTGCAATCCGAATTTTTGAAAGGTAAAAAAAGATATAACGATGAAACGAACATTTCAGCCATCGAACAGGAAAAGAAAAAATAAGCACGGGTTCAGGGAAAGAATGAATTCCGCGAATGGAAGAAAAGTATTAAAAGCGCGCCGTGCCAAAGGAAGGAAAAGATTGACGGTCTCCGACGAACCGCAACATAAGCGATAGTTTTTTCATACAAACATAAGAAGGCAAAGAATGCGCTCATTCTTTGCCTTCTTATGTTTAAAATCCTGCCATAAAGCCTGTTTTTTCTCCAGGTTCACAGACCTTTCCCTGCGGGTTTATTTGCCGGAGAAAGACAGTCAACGCTTCCTTTGCTTGATCAACAAGTGTTTAAACCCATAAAATTCAATTTGCCGGTTTTTTCTCATAATCCCTGCCCATCCAACCCATTTTTACCTTATTTTTGTTTTTTCAATGACATGGTAATTAACAATTATGAGTTTATCCAAATTTCTGAGAAGCCGGACGTTTTTTGGCCATTTAATGCTGGCCGTTATCTTTGTATTGGCCATACTGATTGGAACGATGCAAGCCCTTAAAATATATACCCGGCAGGGGGATTCCTTTCCGGTTCCTGACTTTTCGGGGCTTACCATTGATGAAGCCATGAAAGCTGCCCGCCAATACGATCTTGAAATTGCCATTACGGATTCGCTTTTCATGGAAAATGCCCCTCCCGGGGTAATCATCGATCAGTTACCCAATGCAGAGCATCATGTAAAAAAGGGTCGCAATATCTTCCTAACCATCAATTCAACGCAACCCGAACAGGTGACCCTGCCTCAGCTCACAGATATCTCTTTCCGGCAAGCCCAGGCCTTAATCGAAAATTCAGGCCTTCAAATAGGAAACATAAACTACCGGCCTTCGGAATACAGCGATTTGGTGCTCCATGTCCAAAAAGATTCCAAAGAACTGGTTCCGGGCCAGAAATTACCTAAAGGCACCCCAATCGACCTGGTTGTAGGACGGGAGCAGGGGAATCAGACAACTGACCTCCCTGATTTAACAGGGTTAAGGGTCCCTAAAGCCCGGGAGAACCTCACCGATGCCATGTTGAATATGGGGGTGGTAATATACGACGAATCCGTTCTTTCTGCCGAAGATTCTACCAATGCACGGGTATGGAAGCAAAGTCCCAATCCCAAAGTTACGGCAACAGCACCCCTGGGGTCTTCTGTCGATATGTGGGTAACTGTCGACCACTTAAAGATAGAAGACGCCATGGAACTCGATTTTTAAAAAAGGTATGGAAGGATATCCCGAAGAGAAAAATGACCTGGAAGAAGGAGGATTGTTCGAACATCACCGGTTACTGGTTGACCCGGGGCAGTCTGCTCTGCGGATTGATAAGTACCTGGCAAACCGCCTTGATAATGCCTCGCGAAGCCGTATACAAGCCGCAGCAGAGGCAGGAAGCATTTTGGTGAACGGAAATCCGGTTAGGGCCAACTACAAAATCAAACCCGGCGATGACATCCGTATCGTCATGGATTATCCCCGCCGCGAACTCAAAATCATCCCCCAGGATATTCCCCTGGACATCGTTTTTGAAGATGACCAATTAATCATTATCAATAAACCCCCCGGATTGGTGGTACACCCCGGACACGGGAATTACTCCGGAACCCTTGTGAATGCCCTGGCATGGCACTATAAAAGTCTGCCGCTTTTTTCAGGCGAAGACCCCCGCCCGGGCCTGGTCCACCGAATCGATAAAGATACCTCCGGCCTGATGGTTATTGCCAAAACCGAAAAGGCCAAAAACAAACTGGCCCTTCAGTTTTATGAGAAGACCAGTGAACGCCGCTACCAGGCACTGGTATGGGGCAGCATGAAGGAAGATGAAGGAACCATCACCGGAAATATTGGAAGAAGCCTTAAAAACCGGCAGGTATTTACCGTTTTCCCGGAAAGTGAATATGGAAAACATGCCGTAACGCACTACAGGGTATTGAAACGAATAGGATACGTGAGCCTGATCGAATGCCGGCTTGAAACCGGACGTACCCACCAGATCCGCGTACATCTAAAGCATATCAACCATCCCCTTTTCAACGATTCTACTTACGGAGGCGATCAAATCCTGCGCGGAACCACCTTCACCAAATACAAGCAATTCGTCCACAACTGTTTTAAACTGCTTCCCCGACAGGCTCTGCATGCCAAAACGCTCGGTTTTGCACATCCCTCCACAGGAAAAAAAATGCAGTTCGACACGGAACTGCCCGAAGAGATGAGAACCGTAATTGAAAAATGGGAAAAATACATTGCAAACAGAAATGACTAAAAAAGCCCGCATCGCCATTGTAGCAGGAGGAGATTCATCGGAATATGAGGTTTCCCTCAAAAGCGCCGCCAATATTTTTTCGGCCATCGACACCCAAAAATTCCAGCCCTGGCTCGTTATCCTTAAAGGAAAAAACTGGTGGGTAATGGAAAACGAAAAAAAGATTGCCGACATCGACAAATCCAATTTTAGCTTTCTGCTCCACGGAGAAAAAATTACATTCGATTTTGCCTATGTCACCATACACGGGACACCTGGGGAAGACGGCATTTTACAAGGCTATTTTGATTTAATGAAAATCCCCTATTCCACCAGTAATGTGCACGCCTCTTCGCTCACCTTCAATAAATGGTTTTGTAAAAATTACCTCCGGAATTTCCATGTTCCCATGGCAAAATCACTTGTTTTGCACAAAGGAGAACCGGTTAAACCAGCCAGAATTATCGGTGCGATGGGATTACCGGTCTTTGTAAAACCCAGTGCCGGGGGGTCGAGTTTTGGGATTACCAAAGTAAAAACCAGGGAAGAACTGGAGGCTGCTGTCCGTTTGGCATGGAAGGAGAGTCCGGATGCCCTCGTGGAAGAATTCATTGAGGGTACCGAGTATACCTGCGGACTGGTGAAACTGAAAAAAGAAACACTCATCTTTCCTGTAACAGAAGTCATTCCCAAGAATGAGTTCTTCGATTTTGAGGCAAAATATACCCCCGGCGTAACCGATGAAATTACTCCCGCCCGGTTGCCCGAGAATCTTTTTGCAGCCTGTCAGGAGCTGAGTTCCAAAATTTACGACTGGTGCGGTTGTTCCGGAATTGCACGGGTTGACTACATTCTTAAAAATAACTCTTTTTACTTCCTAGAAGTGAACACTACCCCGGGAATGACTGCCACCAGTTTCATTCCTCAGCAAATTGAGGCCATGGGGCTAACCTTAAAAGAAATCATTTCAAGGGTTATAGAAGATAGTTTATCGGATGAATAACCCGGAATCAACATTTGTGAATAAAACAAGTTGACAACTCATGGCCCAAAAACTTGAACCGGCCAATCACTATTTTGTATTTTTGTTTTCTCTTTTTAGGATTTATTTCCGGGATAATTGAAACAGTGTTATGGCAACAGAAAGAAACAAGAAAAATCAGAAAACAGGGTCCCGGAATACCGGGATGACCATCGACGAGATAAATGCCCAATACGGTAAGCTGCCCCCCCAGGCTCTTGAAGTTGAGGAAGCAGTGTTGGGTGCGCTTATGCTTGAACGCGATGCCTATGTGACAGTTGCCGATATCATTGACACCTCCAGTTTTTACAAGGAAGAGCATCAAAAGGTGTTTGAAGCCATAAAAAACCTTTCGGCCAATGAAAAGCCCGTAGACCTGCTCATGGTTACCCAGGAGCTTAAAGACAAAGGGCAGCTCGAAGAGGTGGGTGGTCCCGGCTACATTACCCAGCTTACCCGCCGCGTGGCTTCTGCCGCTCACATCGAATTTCATTCCCGTATCATTGCCCAAAAATTTATCCAGCGTGAACTGATCAGGGTTTCTTCAGAAATCCAGGGCAAATCGTACGACGATACCATTGACGTGGACGACCTGATCGATTTCTCAGAATCCTCGCTTTTTAAAGTCGCTGAAAGGAATATCAAAAAAGAAACTGTTCCCATCAAGCCTGTTCTCAACCAGGCGGTACTCCAAATCGAGAAAGCCCGCAACCAGAAAGACGGACTCAGTGGTTCGCCTTCGGGATTTACCTCCATCGACCGCATCACTTCCGGATGGCAAAGAACCGACCTCGTTATTATTGCAGCCCGTCCTTCTATGGGAAAAACGGCTTTTGTGCTGAGTATGGCGCGCAATATGGCGGTAGACCACAACCGTTCAGTAGCCGTTTTTTCACTGGAAATGTCTTCCATCCAGCTGGTAAACCGCCTTATCTCGGCCGAAACGGAATTGGGATCGGATAAAATCAAAACCGGACGACTCGAGAATTATGAATGGGAACACCTCAACCGGAAAATTTCCTCACTCGAAAAATCTCCCATATTTATCGATGACACCCCGGCCCTTTCTATTTTTGAGTTCAGGGCCAAATGCCGCCGGCTGAAAATGCAACACGATATCCAGGTGGTCATCGTCGATTACCTGCAGTTGATGACCTCCGGCCTGGAAGGGCGCGGCAGCCGCGAACAGGAAGTAAGTACCATTTCCCGGTCTTTGAAAGCAATTGCCAAAGAACTCGACATCCCCATTCTTGCCCTTTCACAGCTCAACCGTTCGGTGGAATCGCGCGAAGGAAAACGGCCACAGCTTTCCGACCTCAGGGAGTCCGGAGCAATCGAGCAAGATGCCGATATCGTAATGTTTATTCACCGGCCCGAATATTACGGAATAACAGAGGATGAATCGGGAAATTCATTGATGGGAGTAGCCGAAATCATTATTGCCAAACACCGAAACGGGGCCACCGGTGATGTTCACCTCGCCTTCAAAAAAGAACTGGCCAAATTCAGCGACATGGAATCTCCCATGGGCGGAGAATTCGGGGCTGCATCCCAAACCTTCAGCTCCAAAATGAATCTGGATGAGGAGGAAGAAGCCCTAAGTGCAGGAATCGCCCGAAACAAAGATTTTGACCAAAACGGACCGGTGAGCAACGATGTCCCGTTTTAGTTCTTCATAATCTTTTTACATTTGTACCTGTATATCTAATAAAGGAACAAAAACATGAAGAAAAAATTCATTCTGTCGGCCGGCTTTTTGCTTTTGCTGCTTCAAGCCAGTGCCATACAACTTCTTATCCCGATGGACGATACCCAAAAAAACCATTTAAAATCCTATGGCATTGCTTATTGGGCACTCGAACGAAATGTGGAAGTCAAATGGTTGCTGAACTACCGGGGAGGAAGTTTTTTGATGCAACACTCTCCGGAAATTGAAAATGAATGTGTCGTCAGGGGTATCACTTACGAAACCATGGCCGATGCCCAGGCTTCAGCCATCCTGAATGGAATTGCGGAACCAGATGTAAATCAGGATGCCGTTAGCATGAACAAAGCTCCCAAAATTGCCGTTTATTCCCCTCCCAACAAACAACCCTGGGATGATGCCGTAACCCTGGTTCTCTCCTACGCCGAGATCGATTACGATATCATTTACGACGAGGAAATTCTCAATGGCAAACTATCCGAATACGACTGGCTCCACCTGCACCATGAAGATTTCACCGGGCAGTTTGGTAAATTCTGGAGGAACTATCAGCACATGCCCTGGTATCAGCAGGAGGTAAACATCAACAAACAGCTTGCCGAGAAAATGGGTTTTTTAAAAGTTTCCGAGATGAAAGCCTTCGTTACCCGCGAAATCCACCAATATGTTACCAACGGAGGCTTCCTGTTTGCCATGTGTGCAGCCACCGACACTTACGACATTGCGCGCGCAGCAACCGGGGTGGATATTTGTGCCCCCATGTTCGACGGCGATCCGATGGATCCAAACGCCGATGAAAAACTGGATTTCTCCCAAACACTGGCTTTTGAAAATTTTAAATTGGAAAAAAACCCTAACGAATACGAGTTTTCAAATATCGATGCCACCAATACCCGCCGTGTTCCGCAGGAGAATGACTATTTTGCCCTATTTGAATTTTCGGCAAAATGGGACCCCATTCCTACCATGCTCTGCCAGAACCACCAGAACCTTATCAAAGGTTTCATGGGACAAACAACAGCTTTCAGAAAAGAGGTACTGAAACCCGACATTCTGATAATGGGGGAAAACAAACCCGCGCGCGAGGCAAGGTATATTCATGGGGAACAGGGAAAAGGATTCTGGACTTTTTACGGAGGGCACGATCCCGAGGATTACCGCCACCTGGTGGGAGACCCTCCGACCGATTTGAGCTTGCATCCAAATTCACCGGGGTACCGGTTGATATTGAACAATGTACTGTTTCCGGCAGCGAAGAAGAAAAAGAGGAAGACATAGAATTATGATGCGGTGAATGTTGCTCCTTCTCAATGGTAAATCAACTCTTTAACAGCTTTTAGAAAATTTTCAACATTTTCCACAAAGGGAACAACGTTTTCAGCCTCGAAATCAAACAAATCGCCATAATCTCCTTTTTGTCTGAAATCAAACAAATCAGAATAGATTTGTCCAAATTCCTTTGAAATAAGACCTGGTTTAATAAATTTCTGCCCCAACTGCCCCCTTACACCTTTATGCGATTTTGCTTCAATATTATTATGCAGCAAAAGTGCAAGTGCAGCATAAAAACATGAATAGTAAAGCCTGTTTATTGCAGCGTTCCAACTACCTCCCTTAATCAAATATTTTGCATCAGAAAGTGACTCATCTGCACGTCTTATTCTGAAATTGATATATTCAATTTTGTTATTATTCATTTTAATTTTATACCCTCTTGTTGAATATTTTTGTACAAAGGAGTGAATTTCAAATTATTAACCCATTCTTTCTTTGGATACACAAGCAGGGAAAAGATTTCACCTGTATCCAGTTCAATATCGTACAATGGATGCCGCAAAGACTGTTCATCTGATAAACTGATTTTTTCCTTGTCCATGAGAACCAGTATGTCCCAATCAGAATCAGGACGATTATCTTTTCTTGCTCTGGAACCATAAAGAATGATTTCTGCATTTGGGGCATTCGTTGATATAGATTCTTTTATTCTGGACAAAATTTGTTGTTTTTTTTCCATTCTAAAATAATTGTTTATCCACCAAATTTAAGAATTTTCAATGATTAAAAATCAGTTATACGTTTTGAAAACAATTCCAATAGCAAAGCCAGCTATATTCATGGCAAAAAAAGAAAAGGGTTCTGGACTTTTTACGGAGGGCACGATCCTGAGGATTACCGCCACCTGGTGGGAGACCCTCCGAC
>CAYTDH010000095.1:0-12385 GCA_964436325.1 uncultured Tangfeifania sp. | reverse complement strand
TCTTTGCTTCTGTCGATTGTCATTTTTGGAATAGATGTATGAAAACTTTTTTTTAATTATACTTTTTCCCAAATGTTTTTTTCCTGATTATACCTTTTAATGACTTTTGCCGGATTCCCAACGGCAACTGAAAAGGGTGGAATATTTTTTGTTGCGACACTCCCGGCTCCTACCTGGCTTCGTTTCCCGACGGTTACTCCGGCAACCACCACTGAGTTGGCGCCAATGTGAGCTTCCTCTTCAATTACAGTTGGCCTTATGTCGAGTGGTTGTAAGCTTGAGTTTTTTGTGCCATCGGAAAAGCCATGGTTAAAACCTGCCACAAAAACATGCTGTCCCAAACCCGACCCGTTTCCCATGGTCACCGGGCCGATAATGACGGAGCCAATACCAACCCTGACACGGTCGCCCAAAATGACGTCACCCGAACCATTATTTACTGTGCAAAAGTCTTCGATAGTTGTAAACCTGCCCATTTCGAAGCGGTTCCATGGAAACACATCGATACGTGTGCGCCGTCGAATTTTAGCGCCTTTTCCTTTTTTGTGGATAAAAGGATTTATCAACCACCGAATCCATATTCGTGGACGGGGATTTTTACGAGATGATATCATCCACAAAATAAATCCTTTAAGTTTGGAATTTGATTTAATTTTTGTCTTAATACTCATTCTTGAAGGCATTTGAAATGATATTACTAAAATCTTTTGTCCTGTTTTCCCAAGAGTTTGATGCAGCAAACTGAATGCGTTTGCTAATTTTATCCTGGTTGTCATTATTTACTTCGAAAATGATTTTGTCAGCAAAATCTTTTTTGTTTTGAGCAAATGAAACCTGCTCTTTAAATTCAGGTAAAGATGCAAACTGCGTCATCACAACAGGGACTCCAACGGCCAGATATTCATTTATCTTAAGAGGATAAATGTTTTTATTGATTTCATTAGTGGTATAAGGAATTATACCCGCATCATAAGTTGCAAGCAACCCAGGTACCTCATTTTTGTTTACGGGAGGTAAAAACGAAACATTTTGATATTTGTCCAGTCGTTCCTTAATGGTAATATTTCTCAAGTTTCCGGTGAATTCAAAAAACATTCCAGGTAGTTTTTTGATCGCATACTCCATAACTTCAATATCAAAACGGTGGTCTAAACTGCCGATATAACCGATTCGTTTTTTTTCTCTGGCTGGAATGCCTTCTTTGGAGAATTTTTTAAAAGAAGGATAATCCACTCCATTTTTTACGACATAGCTGTTTGGGTTAATTTTCTTTTTTCCGGAATATAGATGATCGGAAGAAGTGATGATGATATCCGCCTTTTGGGAGAATTCTTTTTCAATGGAATAAATTCTTTTCCCATGTCTTCCTACATCAATTCCATCGTAACAGTAGTACACATTTAATTTTTCGTTGAGTTGATTCATTAGGTAGAGTCCATAGAAGGGGTTGTAGGCTGATATTGAAATGGGAGATTCCATTCCAAGTTTTTTCAACCATTTTCTTGCTGTAGCTTTATATATGAAAACATTCAGTTTAAAAAGAGGAAAAAATAATTTATCCCATTTAATAAAATCAACCGGTAGAAAGGGGGGAAGAACCAGATGGTAAACCTGGCTGTTTTTATCTGTATCAATGATTTGAAGTCTCTTTTTAATGCCAAGCATCCGCAAAATGGGGGCATCTTGTTTTCCCAAAAGAGTTGTTAAAATGTCTTTAATGGTATAATGGTATTCCACAAATAAGACCTTATTATTTCTTGCAAGTAAAGATAAAATCTGGACAGTTGATTTGGTGTACTCTCCATACCAGGTTGTTTTGGAGATACAAATTATATTTTCTCCTTTTATCATTATTGTTTATTTATTTCAGTGAATATTTCTTCATACAATTTTAAATAATTTTCGGCCATCTTTTTCCAGGAAAACAATTTCACTTGCTTAAACCCTTTTTCGATCAACCCATTCCGTAAATTTTCATCATGAATCACCTGTTGAATTGCTTTCGTTATCTCTTCAGGATTATGTGGATTGACAATGGCTGCTGCCTGACCTGCAATCTCCGGCATGGATGAGGTGTTTGAGGTAATGACCGGCACCCCGCAGGCCATTCCTTCGAGGATGGGGATGCCAAAACTTTCGCGCAACGAGGGATAAAGGAATGCTGCACATTGATTGATTATTGCCGGCATGTCTCTGTTTGATACATAACCAGTAAGGTGAATATGCTTGCGGATTTCGGGATGTCCAATTGACCGGAGTAAATTCTGAAGGGCGTATTCCTCGTAATCGGGCATCACCAGTTGGTATTTCACTTTATTTTCGGCATTGAAGAGCGCAAACGCCTTTAAAACGTTAGGTGTATTCTTTTTAGGTGCCGTATTTCCTAAAAAGAATAAAAATTTATCGGGGAGTTTGTATTTTTGTTTGGTTTTATCCAGAACATGTTGATCTTTAATTTTTGAAAAGTGATGGCTTACTCCATTGTAAACGGTTTTTAATTTTGGTCCCAAATGAAGCACCCTTTGGATATTATCCCTCTCGAAGTTTGAAACGGTTGTTACCCGCATGCTTTTTTTGACTACAGGTGGAACGACCCAATTTCGGTATAGGTTGCCCAAACGCTGGTAAAGTGAACCACCTTGTTTCCATAAATCAGAACCTTCCAGGTAAATAATATCGTGGAGGATGGTTATCAGGGGAACTTTCGACCATACCGGGCCAGTATTGCTGGTGCAATGCAACATATCGCATCCCTCTTTTTTTGCCGCTTTTGGGAGGGCAATTTGTTCCCAAATGGGGTAGGGGCCGCCCCTTAATTCAATAATTTTAAAGTTGGGAGCGGGCGGAATACATTGGTTATCAACGTCGGGTTTTACAAAAACAACGTACTCATTTTTTTTATCTATTGATTGCAGGTTTTGAATTAGTTCGAGTGCAACCATGTCCATTCCGTGTTTGTTGGACCGGTAAAGTCGTTGACCTTCGATTCCTATTTTCATATGATTAAAGTGTTTGTTTTTAAAGGTATCATATGGAACTCGCATGTGTTTTAATCATTCCCTTGGGTGTAAAGATTTTACATGCTTGTTTCATAAATTTATTTGACTTTTAGTGGTTTCTATTATTGTTTTCCTGAATTCCATGAGGTGTATGGATGAATTTCTTATCGGCTCCTTTCAACTTGAAGAGCAAACCAAACATTAAAATGAATGCTTTGGGTAAAGATAAGATAGCCTTCAGGGTAGAAATGTTGAAAAATTTTCGGGGTATGCTGAATAAAAGCGCAAGGACCACCATGATCCAAACTGCTCCCCATTCCCATAATGAAAAGGTAAGTTCGCTTTTTAATCCCGGGAAAAATTCAACAAAATTGTAAAAAACGAATAAAATGGTTGTCACTCCAATGAGCAGTACTCTTGGGGGTAAAATCATTTGAAGAACTTTGTTGAAAAAGTCCAGATTTCCTTTTAGCAAAAGATCAGTAAACCCTGGTAAAAAGTAGCGGTTGAAATAGATGAATTGCACAGAAAGCCATCGCTTGCGTTGATTCGTAAAATTCGAAGATTTATGAATCTTTTCGTCTAACACCAGCGCATCAGGGAGGTATTCAAATTTGAATCTCTTTTTTAACAGTCTCATTTCAATTTCTTTGTCTTCTCCTCCAATAGCTTGCAATTTGTTTATCGTGTTTTTAAACAAGTTGAAATCAAATGCCATTGCCGATCCGATGAGGGCCGAAGAGAGCCCAAGGTTGCGATGACCTTTTCGGAAGATATGATTGTTTATTTCTTCACTTATCGCATCCAGGATGGCAAAATGGGAATTGGTGTTTTTGGCTGTGCGGTGCCCCTGAATAACTTTTGGACCATTTGCCATGGCCCGGTTTATTTTGGATATGAATGTTTTTTCCATGAGGTTATCGGCGTCAAGAATGAGAACCGCATCGTAACCAGAATCCAATTCAGCTATTGCTTGTTTTAATGCTTTTGCTTTGGTGCTGACCTCAAATGAAACTTCAATTAAGGTAATGGGCAATAAGTTTAGCTCTTGAATGGTTTCAGGCTTTAATGAATCTGCAATGATAACTACTTCGTATTTATCTTTTGGATAATCCTGTTGAAGGGCATCTTTTGCAACCTCAACAATAACTGCATCCTCTTTATAGGCAGGGATTAATACTGCAAATTTTTTGTTGCGGCCTGGTGGAGTAGATGGAGGAGAATAATGGCAAAGACCTGCAACGGCAAAAATGAATATATAGATTGTTGCGAATCCCAAATAAATGAAAATCAGGTATTCAATTGTTTTGATAATCACTATTAAAATATCCATGTTTGTTTTGGTTAAATAATTATATGTTTGCTTTTGGATTATTCATGTTCTTTTGTTCCATGTACTGTGTGAATAAATTTTTTGTTTGCTCCTTTTAGTTTAAACAAGGACGCGAACATCAGGATAAAAGCTTTCGGTAAAGTAAGAACTGCGCTCATGGTTTGGAATGTATAAAACTTACCCGGAATGCTAAACAGGAACGCCATAACCACCAAAAGAAATATGGGCCACCACTCACTAATGGAAAATAAAAGAAACCGTGATTCCTTTAAGAAAATGCCTATTGAAGCATAAAATATAGTAATGACAGTAACCAGTCCAAACAGTAAAATCCTCGGCGGAGAAATCATTTGGTAAACTTTGTCGAAGAAGTCAATATTCCCTTTAAATAACAG
Organism: uncultured Tangfeifania sp.; assembly: GCA_964436325.1. GTDB lineage: Bacteria > Bacteroidota > Bacteroidia > Bacteroidales > Prolixibacteraceae > Tangfeifania. Next base: position 7,658 of record CAYTDH010000095.1, on the reverse strand, counting down.
GTGTTGTAATCCGGGGAAAAAGTACCTGCCAAAATATACAAACTGAGCCGATAACCATCTTTTTCTTTGCTTTGCAAATACTTCTGATTTTTGAACCTTTTCATCCAGAACAATGGCATTGTGCAGGTATTCAATTTTAGTTCTCTCTTTTAATAGTTTTAATTCCAGTTCCTTATCAAATCCGCCGATTGCTTTAACTTTACCCATGGTCTTTTTGAAAAAGGAATAGTCGAACGCCATACCCGAACCGATGAGTGCCGAAGAAAAGCCCAGATTCCGGTGTCCTTTTCTGAAAATATGGTTGTTTACCTCTTCACTGATGGCATCCAGGATGGCAAAAGAGGTATTTAGGTTTTTCGCCATGCGGTGCCCCTGAACCACTTTGAATCCATTTTCGAAAGCCTGGTTAATTTTCAGGAGAAAGTCTTCATTCATAATGTTGTCGGCATCGAGCACCAAGGCAATGTCATAATCATCTCCAATTCCAGCCATCGCTTTATTTAGTGCTTTCGATTTTGTACTTACTTCGAACGAAACTTCCACAAGCATGACAGGCAATTGCTTTAGTTTTTCAATCGTTTCAGGTTGAAAAGAATCAGCAATGATGACCACTTCATAGCTGTCGGCAGGATACTTTTGACGGAGTGCCTCCCGGGCGACATCTACAATAACGGAATCTTCTTTATAGCCCGGAATAAGGACTGCTACTTTCCTGTGTTTCGGACTGGTAAGCATTTTCTGTTTTCTGGGGAATAGCCCTGCAAACCCAAAAATGGTAATATAAATGGCTGCAAAGCCAAAATAAATGATAAATAAATATTCAATGATATGTACAATTGTTTGCAAAATATTCATCTCGAAACGAGTTTAGGATTTTCTTTAATTGCTTTAAAATGAGTAATGTTCCAAAAAACTCCTTTCCAATAGGCTTTCAAGTGTTCACTTTGCCCCTTCAACAGAAACATCAGTGTGTTTTTGGGCCATGAAACGGTCAGTTGGAAAAGGACACTGGTTATTTGGGTAAATCCCCGGTAATTCCTGCGGGCAAAAACCAATCTGTTTCTCGTAAGGTAATAGGTTTTCAACGGGCTCTCTTTTCCTGTTGAAACCGACTCCTTGTGTAATATAAATGATTGGGGTTGATAGAATATTTTGTAACCGGCACGCTTGATCATTTCAGCCCAGTCGTGTTCTTCGTAATATAAAAAATAAACCTCTGTCATCATTCCAACATCTTCAATGACTTTTCTTGGAACCATCATGGCTGCTCCATGTGCTGCATGGGTTTCTTTTAACGTGTTAAATTTCCCCTCATCTTTCTGATGATAACCAATGCTTCGGTTTCGCATGGTATATGGATTCATTTTGGTGTATCCTGCATACTGAATTCGTTCCGGATTCCAGTGAAATTTAATTTTGGGGCTGACCATTCCGATGGTCGTATCTTTTTCAAGTAAACCAACCAGGGGCTCAAGGAAATTTTCCGGTACTTCAGTATCATTGTTTATGAACATCAGGTATTTCCCCTTTGATGCCCGAACACCGAGGTTATTTCCACCGGCAAACCCTAAATTTTTTTCGCTTTTAATAAGCTGTATTTCAGGAAAATTTTCTTTTAGGATATCTGGATTGTCATTTGGCGAGGCATTATCAACCACAATCGTTTCAATATGCGGATAAGAGATATTTCGAATACTCCTCAGCAGGGATTCCGTAACCTCACTTTGGTTATAGTTTACAGTTATTAGGGTGACTAATGGATTTTTATTTTTCATCTTCCTGTAACATCTGATGGTTTATTTTTTTCTTTTAGCGCATCCTCGTCGAATTTTTCGGCCATGAACAAAAAGGCCATACTGGAATACATTAATATTCCTGTGGGCATTTGACCAAAAACCTCATTTCCATAGGAGGCCACAATAATTCCAAACATCCCTGAAACCAAAGCACTCATTTGGGTTTTTATCCAGGGGTCTTTTAATTTAAATGCAATGACATATGCACTTCGCAAGACAATAAAAAAAAGAATTGCCAGGTGGAGTATTAGTCCAACAATTCCCTGTTCTACCCAAATTCTCACATACCAGCTATCAGTGGGGATGGTTGCTGCCAGGGAACCAGGGGCGTATTGTTTGGCTAAACCTGAGGTTGAACCAATGCCTGTGCCTATGGGTCGCGATGCCATATAGCCTTTTAATATTCGTTGATTTTCCAGACGGACTTGCAATGATTTGTCTTCCGGATTAAAAGCTGATCGCATTCGGCTAATCGTGTAATTGCCACTGCCAATGGTTGTATATTTAAAGAAGACAATCACCGAAATGCCTAAAATAGCACCGAAAACGATTACTTTTACATTTTTCTGAAGTACTGTAAAAAGTGCTAAACCCATGATGGGAACGGCAAGGGATCCACGCGTGCCGGAAATCATCATGCCGTAAATGGCCAGCAAGCCGGTTATCAGGTAAAAAAGTCGTGTTTTGAATGGTTTTTCTTTTGTGGTAGCCAAAATTAAAAACACCACTCCCGAGTGTCCCTGTGAGGCACCAAATTGCCCGGCATCTGTAAAAAAAGAGAAAACCCTGAGTTTTCCAAAAAGAAGGTGGGTGTCTGCCCCCGGGCCGTTTAACCACATTTGTTCCCATGGATCGAGCCCAACGTGTTTTTGTATAATGCCTTTAATGGAGCCCAAAATGGACATTACTGCCCAAATGGTTAGAAAACGCCGTAAGTCTTTTTGTTTGTCCAGTAAAATGAGAACTAAGGGTATCGTTAATGCCATATATAAGCCTATTCCCCGCATTGAAAAAAACCATGCGGGACGTGCAATGGCCATTGGATTAAAAAGTTGGAGGAATACCCAGCCATACCACACAATTGCAATTTTGAAAATAAGATTGTTGGCTTTTTGCCATGGAACATCTTTAAAAAAGGATTGAAAAAAAAGCGCCGCAAATGCCAGAATTAAATGTCCATCAATTATCATCCCCAATGGAATCCCTTGTACATACCTGCCTAAACCTAGAATGAAATAATTGAAAATGAACATTCCAATTAAGGCTAATTTGGGATGTAGAAAAATAAAAAAAATGTAAGTTAAAATGAAAGGAAGTAATATAAATGCTGCTCCTGTTACAAATCCACTTATGGCAACATAGTAAGCCATTCCTGATAATAGTACCAGGATAATCAAAAAAGGAACAGGTTTCTTGAGGATATCTGATCCTGTTTCGTTTCTAAATGGACTGTATGCAATATTTTTCACTTTTTCTATTCTTCAAGAGCGTTTTCTAAAAACAATTTGGCTTCATTTTTCTTTTGTTCTAAAATTTTATTGATTTCTTGAAAATCGATGTCGTTTAAATATTCTGTTTTTATGTCGTAATTTGGGTTTGTAATTAACCTGTCCTCTAAATGGAATATTTCCAGGAGGGATTTAAACCGGGACATTCCTCTATGGGAATTACCTAAAGATAAAAATGGTTTGTTGAACAGGATAGAAAAAACAGTGCCATGAAATGAATCTGTAATCACAAATTCCGCATCCATAAACCCTTTAATCCAGGCAGTAACTGGTGGAAAAATACATTTTTCCAGATTATTCTTTCCTGCATTTCTAAAGGATTTTTGTGGCATGGTTGAAAATGATTCCATTTGCAATTGGCTTTCAATTTTCTTTACAAACTCATCAATCTTTTTATTTCTGTCAAGGATATAGGTTAATATTTTATTTTTATTGTCAGGTAATTTGGCCGTTTCCAACAATTTAATGTATTCGCCTTTCTCAATAAGCATTGTTGGATCCAAAATGTGTTGGGCTTCAGTGTTAAGAAAAGTTTTACAAAGCTGTAATCCGGATTTTTCCCTGACTGATACGTTATCAAATTTTTGAATGAGAGACTTACAAGTGGCTGTTTGTTTTGGCGTAAATTCCCATTGGTCTACTCCAAACGACGGGGCAAATGCTATTCGTTTTGCGGTTTCATTTTCAGGGAGAAATGCCAGAAAGTGGTTGGCAATATTTGGAGAATATTTTGGCCTCCATACTTGATCGCTACCAACAATATAAGCATCAAAATTGTAATTGTTCAGTGTTTTAATCTCTTTCTCAGACTTCAAAAAATGTGTCAGAGATATGTTTTCCTCAATGAAGCGTGAAGTGTGTTGGGCAATAATGGCCTTTTCTTTTTTATTCAACCAGGTTCTGACAACAACGTTTTTTCCGAATAAAAACTTAAGCATAAATCTTTTTCCAAAAGAAAGAATTTTTCTTTGTAGTGGCATCCCTTTTGATACGCGATTAACGGTATATACTTCATGCCCCATTTTTTTTAATAGGAATTGAACCGCGAATGCCTGTAAAATTCCTCCATAGTTTGAATTAAAGGGTAATGTAATTATTCCTATTTTCATTTCTTCCAAGATTAATTTTTTTATTTCCTGCTTATTTTCGAAATTTTGAGATGAACTGATTTATTGGTTTGTAAATGAGTTCGCGTTCATACTGATTCATTGATAATTTCCAAAAGACAGGAGTATAAATAGCCACAAACGTAAAAATTGCAGCGGATAGTTTTAATACATTATCTAATTCAATAAACCGAAATGCCCCAAAAGCAATTGCACTTAGAATAAAGGGTGCTAATGCCATTTTTCCAATTTCCTTCCAGAATAGAGGGATATCTATTTTTTGTTTCTTATAGTAATAAATATTCATGCCTATCCATTGGCCTAATATCATTCCAAAAGCAATCGCCAAAGCACTTCCTATTTCTGAATATTTGTTAACTAAAAACAGTTGAAGAACAACGCTGAATGATGCTAATCCTAAATAGAATAAAGAACGGAATTTCACCTTGTTTCTGGCAATTAAAATGGTAATGCCAACGTTTTGAATTAATGGGACCGTTAACGGGATAATTAGCAATAGTACGATATAATAAGTTGTTTCATAATCAGGGCCAGCCCAGATAATTACAAAATCATGGCCGAAAATAATAAATCCACAAAGAATAATAGACAGAATAGCAAATTGAATTCGTCCGGTTTTAATAAATAAATCAGAAATACTTTTCTCGGAGTATCCACTTGCCGCCATTGCTGTTATCTTTGGAAGAAAAACACCGGGAATGGCAGTAGAAAAATTCATGTACATTTGCTGTATTTGGATGGCAACGGCAAAAACTGCCACTGCAGCTGTTCCAATTTTAGCACCTAAAATTAACTGTCCTGAACTCCAGTATAACCGGTCAACAACTACCCCCAGGAATATATAAAACGAAAAGCCGGCTATCTCTCTGAATAAATCTTTTTGAAATCCATTAAACCTTATTTTTATTTTTAAACGGCTCTTGCAATACCAAAACCTGAAAAATTGTGTAATTATATTCAGAACTGTCATGAGTGTTACCATTCCAATCGCCCGGTACCCCATCTCCAGTAATAAGATCATTATAGAAGTATTAAAAACAATATAGCCAATTCTTAAAAACCGTTGAAAAACAAAATTTTCATATGCCGTTATAATTGAATTAAAAACACTGAAGGGAAAAGTGAATGTCAGGTTGAAGGTCATAAGCAAAATCATTATATGTACCTTGTACAGCTCTTCCTCAGTTAGCGCTTTACTGTAAATCTGATCAATATTAAAAAACAATAGAATTCCTGCTCCCAGGGCAATCAACCCAATTGCCGAATATATGATTACGAACATTCCAAACATGGAATACAATTCGTTTTGCTTTCCTTCGGATCGATACTTTGCTGTATACCTTACAATGGTATTTCCCAAACCAAAGTCAAGAATTGTTAAATAGGCCATAACCGAAGCTACAATCGAATACAGTCCGTATTCACTTTGGCCCATCATACGCAACATGTATGGTGTGTAAAACAGAGCTACCAAATTACTTAGAGCAAGTATTCCGTAGGAAAGTAAGGCACCTGCTTTTAACTGGTTTATTTTCATTATTCTTCCATATTATTAAAGAATATTGTTCAATTTCTTTTTAACTTTTTTATGTCGGTTTGACAAATTGTTTTTGGAATAGAAACGGAATTGAACAATATTTTTAATGAATTTTCTTAAAAATGATCTTTTCCGTGGCAGGTCTCCAATTTCATTTTCCAGTTCCTGTAACTCCACTCCATTAAGAATAATTTTAGGCTTCTTATCAGGGATATACTCTAATATTTCATTTAATGATTTTGAGTCAGAATTAGACCAGGCGCGGTTTGCCCGGGTAACGAGAAAGGAATGGTTGATTGTTTTGAAAAGATTTATTGGATAGGGGTGATTTAATATTCCTGGTATTTCAATGAAAATAAAGTCGTAATTGTTCAGATCGATAGGCTCAGGTTTATATATTAATTCCTCTATTCTTCCTTTGGCATGGAACGAATTATCCGTTTGGTATTGGATAAGATCAATCCCTGCAACTTTATCCATTTTTTCATGAGTAAATAGCATTATCTTATACTCCATCAATGCCAGTTTTTCCAATAGCAGTTCCAAAAGAGTGGTTTTTCCTTCGTTATCCTGAATGCTGAAAAACAGATTGGTATTAGGCTCTGCATTGCCTGGGGTATTTTGTGCTCTATTAATCACCAATTTTCTAATTATGGCATTGAGCGAATTGTCTTTAATGGATTCAATATTGACACGCTTGCTCATTTTGGAGAGTTTGGGAAAAACGGCGGCTACTTTTAATCCTGATAATTTTTCTGCCCTCCTGGCAGTTTTAATATTTTGGTCCAGGAAGTCCAGCGCAATAATTAGAAATGCAGGTATCAAAAAGCCAAGAATAATTCCTACCAAAAGCAACATTTTTCTTTTGCTTGGTTCGGATTTAAGCGGAAATAAAGGAGGTTCAGAAACTTTTAGATTTGTGTTCAGCTCAATGTTTTGTTGTTTTAATTTGGCGACGTTTAAACTATGCAAAATAGAAAGGTATTCTCTCTCTGCAATATCGATTTTTCGCTCCAGCCTTTTCATCGTTGCTCCCTTTGGGGCATATTCAGTAACAAGCTGATCAAACTCTTCCATTTTTTGTTGCCCTACCAAAAGTTTTGCGCGGGTAGTTTCGTATTCAATCACTTTTTCCAACCATTGATCAATCACTTTTCCGGATGAAACACCTTCTGTACTGTTATCAATAAAATAGGCCTGATCTACGGACTGGCGGAGTTTTTCCTGGAGATTATATGATTCAATATGCAATTCAGCTATTTCGTCGAGGTATCTTTGATTGTTTAGCGTGTCAAATTCTGCTTGATAATTTTTTGTTGAAATCTGAATGTTAATCTTTGCTAATTGGTTCCTTAAGTCAATGATTTCGGCATTGTTTATTTCGCGTTGCTGCCTGACTGACAGCTTATTTTCCAGAACTTTTAAGACAGATTCAGCAGCACTGTTATCCATTCGCAGTTCATTATAATAGGCAGCAAACCGCTCTTTCTGAATGGTAATATGTTCTGATTGCTCATAATAGTTTATAATATTGTTTGATTTGTTAAATTCCAGCAATTGATCTTCTGCATTGTCCAGTTTTTTTTGCGATTCAGATAATTGTTGCTGGAAATATTTTAGAATAGCATCAGATTGGTTCAGTTTTAATTCAGAATAGTGACGAATAAATACATCAGTAATAATTTCAAGA
>CAYTDH010000094.1:2136-12401 GCA_964436325.1 uncultured Tangfeifania sp. | reverse complement strand
TTTTAATCGTACCATAGTGGAATTGAAACATTGGTTATTATCATGGGCCATTTTGATCGCTTCCTCTTTTAATCGTACCATAGTGGAATTGAAACCAAAATTCATATATGACATACTCATCTGGAACCTCCTTTTAATCGTACCATAGTGGAATTGAAACAGTCTAACTTAGAACCGGACAAATGGGAACAACTCTTTTAATCGTACCATAGTGGAATTGAAACCAATATCAAGTAAATAACTCCGGAACCCCTTTATTCTTTTAATCGTACCATAGTGGAATTGAAACTGTTTTGTTCTCTGGATAATATCAAAGTCGCCCATTCTTTTAATCGTACCATAGTGGAATCCCAATGATATATTTTTATAAATTGCTCATGTTTAAAGCAATAATAAAATCGGATACTGGTGTCATGTCAACGAGCTTGGAAGGAGAAATCTCTTGAATCAACAGATTTCTCCTCCTAAGTCGTCGAAATGACAGTTACTGCCGTTGTCATTTACTCATTATGTCCAAAAAAACTTTGGGAAACTGCCAATGACAGATTTTTATAAATTATTCATAATGAAAAAGATAGTAAAATCGCAAAAAAACGGACACTCTTCCCTTTGTGCAACCTTTGTGAATCCTTCGGTCACTTTGTGGTTAAAATATAGGGATTCAGCATGTGGATTCTTTCAACGTTGAAAAAAATCACCTCTAAAAAGAATGTTATTCTGAGTAAATATTTTGTTCGCTTCGATATCCGGGTAAATCTTTATACCAGTCGTTGTATAACGACCCTGCGGTTTCAACCCAATCATTGAAATGATTGTATGCCTGATTGATCTGAATTTTTTCCTTTGGATAGTCGAAGAGTTCTATTAAATGTATGGACCAGGGAAGGTTATTCTTTGTTTTATAGAACCTGTTTTCAGCGGGGTTGCTGTCGTCGTTTTTTGTGCCAAAGAAACTACTGTTGGCAAGATCTGTCGGCGGTTTATCTGCAAGGTGTATTTCAACCGAACGGTTTTGGTTCGTGAAAATAAACGGATTGTATGGTGGTATCCCCACCCTGTTGATCGGTTGAGGTTCGGAAAGGGTAATTACCAGACTTAGGGTAACAGGATCTACTGCCGGAGCATTTTCGTCGGTATTGATGCCGGTTCCGCCTCCCGGATGTCTCATTACCTTGTAACCATCGTCAAAAACAATAATAACAGCTTTACTTTGATCATTTTCTGTCCCGTTCGAATGGATATCCAGAAAACCAGGCGTTAAAACCTGCCCGGTAACAGATTCAATTGCAGTGGGCGGTAATGGCAGTTCAATTCCAAAGCCATTTTTGTAATTTGCCCCCATTGCCCGCAAGGTCAAATCTGCAACTATTTCTACCACCTGATTATTGCCGTTGGCAACCTGATTAAATGAATAATCAATCACCATATCATTAAAGTCATAATCACCTTTCCCCGGCCATAAATCTTCGAAAGCAATTGTTCCTCTGCTGTTTTCGGACGGATAGTAATTGTTGAAAGCTCTTTCGGGATCTTCCGGATAATCGTCAAAATTATCCGATACGCCATCTTCATCTGTATCCTCCGATGTGTATGTAATGGTTTGGAAACCTGCCTTGTCTACCGAATTAATTGGATTTGCAGTTACATAAAACATGGCGTCGTTAAAGTCGTCATCGCTGTGTCCGTCCCTGTTCAAATCTTCAAAACCAAGCAGAAATAGTCCGCGTCCATTGTCGAAAAGATGCACTGCATGCTGACGTTTTTCAGCGCTGGATTCCGGATTAAGACCAGGGTTGGAGAAATAAACGGCATTCCCACTGGTTATGGATTGGTTGCGCCAGCCATCGGCAATTAATACCCAACCTATACCAACGTCTCCGGGGAATTGTCCTAAATATACTTTATTGCCGGTTTGAAGATTTCCGCCGCTTCCTGTAAAAGAAACATTCGGGAAAATTATATTGATCGTATCAATTTCGTTTTTATGGTTCGGTGGATTATTAACAGGGTAAGTGTAATAGCCCAAAACATTATTATAGCCGGCTCCTTCGTGGACAAATGTTATCCACACATCGCTGGCTTCAATTAATTTTAAGTCATACTCATTTTCCGGAAGAAGATATTCAGGATGAAATTCAGGTACAGGTTGCCTTTCGGGAAATGATGCATTAATGTCATTTAAAAACTCATTATCAATGGTATCATTTTCGGGTTCAAGGTACAATGGAACTCCCTGGGAATCCCATTCTCCAATTGGGTGAAATATATTATTTACAGTTTCAAAAGGAATTGCAGAACTTTTTAAGTTGCTTTGATGATCATCCCCCAATGTGTGATTAATCTCTCCGTTTTCTATTGGAACTTCAACTTCGCTGGGAAAGCCAAGATAGCGGGTTGAAATAACCATCGTTTCGTGATAGGTGGGGAGGGGGTGAATACGATGAAACAAACCGTTTTGATCGGTTGTCCCGGAGGCCAGCACTTTCCCTTCATTGTCCTGAAAATTGCTGTAGAGGTCAATTCTGACATTTTTAACAGGTTCTCCCTGATTATTTTTTGCGTAAATCTTAATTTCCACATTTCCCGAGGTGTTAAAAGAAAAATCAGGAGGAATATTCAATTTTTCCATATCAGTCCCATCAAGGGAATCTTGAAAGTCATCGTCTCTTTTCAGGCAGGATGAGGCAAAGAGCGCCGATACCACTATGAGCATTGCAATGAATCTGAGCTGAGTTTTATTTTTCATTTGTTTGTCTTATAATTTGGTAACAAATTCTTTGTGTGTGACAAAATCGCATGGGGTCTGGTGCGTTGTAAATATACCCAATTTCTTTCGTTTCAAAAATTATCACTACTGACTGGTTAGAATTTAAGTAAGCGTTGGCTAATTCAATAAACTCTAACACGAATGTTGAACATTTGTTTCTTAATAATGCAATTTGAAAGATGGTAAAGATAAAACAAATAATTTTGCAGCCATGCCGAAAAGAAAAAATATGGTCTAAGAATTTTTTATGCCTTCGATTTAATTCATTTATAACCTTCTGCTTAGGAAAAACAAATGGTTCTTATGGTGCGCATTCTTGAATATTCACGAAGGAAGTTGCGTTTTCCCAGAGGCACTAAAAGTTTCAGGCAATTGTTAACAAAATTTTGCTACTTTTACATTGTATTTATTTTAGATCGGGAATAATGAGTAATATCAGTAAGGCTGAAAGTTACCTCAACGGTTTATTAAAGGGAAGCCGAAATGAAAGCCGGGCTGTTGTTGTGGATTTCCTTGCCGAAAATCATTCGGTCAATGAACTTTATGAAGAGATAATTAAACCTGCTTTGTATCAAGTTGGTACGTTATGGGAGCAGAATAAAATAACCGTGGCCGATGAGCACCTGGCTACTGCCATTACAGAAGGCATTTTAAATGAATTGTACCCCATGATTATTCCTAAGGAATACCTCTCGAGAAAAGTTGTTTTGGCGTGTGTAGACAAGGAAGAACATCAGGTAGGGATAAAAATGGTTGCCGATGTTTTTGAGCAGAATGGCTGGGAAAGCTTTTTTCTTGGTACCGGATTCCCTGTTGATGAACTGGTGAAATTCATTGAAAAAGTAAAGCCGCAGGTTTTGGCCCTTTCTCTGAGTGTTTATTTCAATTTTAAAAGTTTTAAAAATATGGTAGATACGATTAGAAATTATTTTCCGGAACTTCCTGTTCTTGTTGGTGGTCAGGCATTTAATCATATGGCTGAAGGAACATTAGGTGAAATTTTCGGAGTGAAGTACATTTCTGATTTAAAACAACTGGAGAATTACATCTTAAATTTTAATTGAATAATCATGTCAAAGGTGCATTTGTTAAAAACGGCGCAAAAATTACGTCCACCTACAGAAAAATCAGCACAGGAATTTTCAGAAAAGATTGAACTACTGGTAGATCGTATGAATCAGCTGATGCTTAACCGCAGAGATATAGAAGAATTAGTAGGACAATGTAATGATGAGCTCATGAAAGACAACCATTCCAATCATGCCCGGTTTATGGAGTCTGTATTTGTGAATTTCGAACCGGAAATTTTGGTTGATACTGTTTTATGGGTTTTTCGTGCATATCGTTCACGCAATTTCGGTTCAACATATTGGTCAGCTCAGTTAAATGGCTGGATAACCATCTTTAAAGAGGAATTGAGTGACAATACTTATAATGAAATTCTTCCTTTTTATAAATGGATGCAGGTAAATATTCCTGTATTCAATTTGTTAGCCGAGGAAGACATCGATGTACCTTTATCTTCCCATTAATTTCTGTTCATTTGACGATTGAAAAATACATAAATCTTTGGAATGATGTTTTAACACGGTTGAAACAGAAATCCGAATATTCAGCTTACGGATGGCTCAATTCTTCCGGGAAGCTTCTGGCAGGGAACCAAACCTTATGTGTTTTTCTTGGAACCACGCAAGGGGAGTGTAACCCGGCTTACCGGTTTATCAATCCAGAATTTGAACAAATATCTCGCATCGATTCCGGCTCTGAATTGGTTTTTGAAGGTTGGCTAACAATAGGTGATTTTAAGAACATCAATTTTTCCCTAAACGCAAAAATTTTTCAACGCGAAGGGATCTATTTTATCTTCGCAGAAGCTGATGCTTTAAATTTATTTCAACAAAATAAAAATATGAGTCGCCTCAACCAGGAGGTCAATAATCTCCAGCGGCAATTGCTCAAAGAAAAAAGAAAACTCGAACAGGCCCTGGATGAACTTAAAGAAACACAGCAGATGCTTATTCATTCAGAGAAGATGAATGCCCTTGGACAAATGGTTGCTGGCATTGCTCATGAAATAAACAATCCGGTTGCCTTTGTTACCAATAACCTTTATGAATTGGGAAAGTATTCCGGTGAATTGGTTGAAACCATTCATGAATTGGAGGTGAAGCTAAACAATTCAGGAAATGTTGATGCATTAAAAATATTGAATGGAATAAAAAATGAAAAGGAGTTTGATTTTTTAGCTGAGGACATTTCAGATGTGCTTAACAGTTCTCAAGATGGGGTGAGAAGGGTCAAAGAGATTGTGGAGGATTTGCGCAAATTTTCCCGTCTCGATGAGTCGGAGAAAAAGCATATCGATCTGGTTGATAGTCTCAAATCAACAATATCAATCGTAAAAGCAAAGATTGAAGAAAAGAATGTAATCTTTTCTTTTGTGTCCACGGGAAAGGTGATGGTTGACTGTTTCCCGGGGCAACTGAATCAAGCAGTTCTGAATCTGATTATCAATGCCATTCAGGCAGTTGAACAAGGTGGAAAAGTTATCCTGGAAGTAAAGAGGTCCAACGAAGAAACACAAATTGTTGTAAAAGATAATGGATGTGGGATTTCACCCGAAGATCAGGAGAAAATATTCAACCCGTTTTTTACGACAAAACCTGTTGGTTCCGGTACCGGCCTGGGCTTAAGTATAACGTATAAAATTATTACTGACCTGCATAAGGGAAGAATAGAAGTAGAATCGGAAGAAGGAAAAGGAACAACTTTTTCTGTTTCTATACCAAATACTATAGTGGGATAACTTTATGGAAAACAAGAATATCAACAATCGGCATTTATTGGTTATTGACGACGAAATTGAAATTGCCAGGTCAATATACCGGCAGTTTAGACGACAATATAAAGTGTATACCGCTACAAATGGAAACGATGCCCTTGAAATAATGGAAAAAAATCCGGTTCAGGTTGTTTTATCTGATCAGCGGATGCCGGGAATGACCGGAGTAGATTTTTTCAGCAAAATTAAAGATAAATACCCTGAAGCACTCAAGCTCATTTTGACCGGGTATTCAGATATTGAAGCTGTTGTTGGCGCAATTAATGAAGGACAGGTTTTTAGATACCTGACTAAACCATGGAATCCGGGAGAACTGGAAATGGCTGTAGAAGAAGCCTTTGAGAAGTATGAATTAATTGCAAGCAACAAACACCTGATGAACCAGTTACATGATGCCAATATTTCTCTGGAGAAGAAAGTTAAAGAGCGCACAATGGAGTTGGAACAGGCAAATATAAGGCTCAAGAACCTGAACATTGAAAAAAATGAAACCATTGGTATTGTAACCCACGATCTCCGAAACCCAATTGGCAGTGCTTTTAATTTTTCAGATTTATTGATTTCAGATTATGGTAATTTTTCAAAGGAAGAACATATTGAATTTTTGAACATAATACATGAACGCTGTTCTTATTCTCTAAACTTAATCGAGAATTTTTTGGATGCCACTAAAATAGAGTCTGGTATAATGGACCTGGATTTCAGAAAATGGAATTACTATGAATTATTGAAAAACAGCATTGTACAAAATACTTTTTTTGCAAATCAAAAAAATCAAAAAATTCATTTCGAATATTCAAGTGAAAAACTTTTTGTTCTATGCGACAAAAACAAAATGGAACAGGTTTTTAATAACTTGATTAGTAATGCCATAAAATACTCTCCTCAAGGAAAAAATATCTGGATAAAGCTGGTTAAAGAAGGCAATCAACTGGCAACAAAGGTAATTGATGAAGGGCAGGGAATACCTGAAAACGAATTGGAAGGGGTTTTTGACGTTTACAAAACAACTTCAACTCAAACTACAGGTGGCGAAAAATCAACTGGATTAGGATTGGCCATTGTAAAGAAAATCATTAAGGCGCATGGAGGTGAGATTTATGTGGAAAGCACACTGAATAAAGGTTCTTCGTTTTATTTTTCATTGCCATGTGAATAGGCAATAGTTGATGTGTACTTTTTTTGGTTCGTAAGATTATCTTTTTACGGAAAACCAGGAAAGCGCTAACCAAAAATCCGGGAATTGAATCAGGAATGAATATGTTTAACGTAAAGCAAGCTGTTTTTAAACACAAAAGTGTTCTTCAAATTTAATCGAAATAGGGAAAGATTTTTCTATCTTTAGTGGCTGATGAATAAACATAAATTTCGAAATTTAAGTTTGTTTAAAAGGGACGTAAAAAGAATCCAAAAAAGATAAACCCGGGAACCGATGAAAAAGGAGCTCAAGATTTTTGTGGCCGAAGATGATGAAAGCCATACTACCTTTAATTGACCTTATGTAAATTATTTGGGTTGTTAAATGGGATCATTCATTTCAGTGACAGTCAGGAAGAATTTGGATAATCATACCAAAAAGGAGGTAGAAAGATTGAGTAAAATTTATCTGGGTTATCAACTATTTGTTTTATGAAGGACAATAAAAAAAACAAATCCTCTCAAACCCCAAAATATGAATGGGAAATATTCATTATTGAAAATGATGAAGGTAAAAATAATTCTATACGGAAAAATCTGGTAAAGCATAATTATCAATGCAAACAGCTATATAACGGGAACCAGTTATCAGCAGCGATAAAACCAGGAGATAATCAGATAATGATTCTCGACTATAAATTGCCTGATAATAACGCTGAGGAAGTAATTACTGCACTCCATGAAAAAAATGGGAGTGTTCCACCTTTCATTATCCTGACCGGTTTGGGCGATGAAAAAATGGCCCTGAAAATGATGAAGTTGGGCGCCAGGGATTTTATTGTAAGAACAACCAATTTCATTGAAGTTTTATTGGAAAAACTGCGGCGTATCGTTGAAGAACTGGAAAGAAACAAAGAAAATGAACGGTATAAAAAATTACTAAGTGAAACCGAACATCTGGTAGGTGCAGGCGCATGGCTTTATTATGCAAAAACGGGTAAGTGGGTAATGAGCGACAACTGGATGGCATTGCATGGCTGTACTGAAAAAATGCTTAACAGCAATGATTTGTTGAAAGTAGTTCATCCGGAAGATGTTGAAAAAATGATAGAAGCTTTTAAAAAAGCAGAGAAGGATGGTGAACCTTTTCAGACAAACCACAGGATAATAAGACAAGATAATGGTGAAATCCGTTACATGCAAACATTGGGGAAGGCTGAATTTGACAGCGAAAATAATTTTGAATTTTTTTCAGGGGCCGCATTGGATATTACCGAAAGGGTGCATGCAGAAAAAAGGGAGGTAAAGACGACCCAGAACCTGCAATCGCTTTTGAAGCTTACCAAACTTGACGACCTGGAACTCAAAAAACTTTCCGATTATGTTCTGAAATTTAGAAAACAACTTGAACTGAGAAATAGTATTGCAGAGGCATTTGTGCTTAATGAAAAGGGGATAATTTTCAAAAATGTACTTCATATTCTCCTGAAGCACTTCAAGAGCCGTTTCGGATTTTTTGGTTATATCAATCAAAACGGCGATCTGGTTAGTCCCTCTATGACCTATGATATTTGGGACCAATGCAAGATTGAAAACAAAAGCATTGTTTTTCCGAAAGAAAAATGGGGCGGTTTATGGGGGGAGAGCCTCAAAACCCGGAAAAGTTTAATTAAAAATGGGCAACTGAAAGTCCCTGATGGTCATGTATCCCTGAAAAATTCCATGGTGGGGGTCATTAAATTTCAGGGCAATCTTATAGGCCAGCTTGCATTTGCCAATAAAAAGGATGGTTATTCTCAAAATGATTTAAATGCACTTAAAGAAATATGCCGGTATATCTCCCCTTTGCTGAATGCATCAATCAATGAAGAAAAATTCAAGGAGGAACTTCTAAAAGAAAAAACAAAAACAGAAGAGAATGAAGAGATTTACCGAAAGACATTTGAGGAGGTCGCTGTCGGAATTGTTCATGTTAATGAAAAAGGCCATTTTACCAGGGTAAATAAGAAATTTTGCAGTATAACCGGTTACTCTTACGGGGAGTTAATGAATATGGATATTGCGAAGATAACTCATCCGGACGATCTCAAACGTGAGCAACATTATTTTAAACAGGTCCTTAATAGCCAGACAGATAGTTATACCATTGAAAAAAGGTATTTTCACAAGGACAACAAAATTATTTGGGTCGTTGTGTATTCCAATGTGGTCCGGGATAAGAATAATAAAATAAGATTTGCTGTTGCATCCGTATTGGATGTTACGCAGCAAAAAATGTTGAATGATCAAATACTGGATGCCAAGGAAAAGGCTGAAGAAAGTGATTTTCGGCTTCAACTTGCCGCAGATTCAGGAGGTTTAGGTATTTGGGACTGGGACGTACAGAAAAATGAAATGATATGGGATGAAAGAATGTTTCAATTATACGGGATAGATAAGAATGAATTTTCCACCCAGGTTGATACCTGGGAAAAGAGGCTTCATCCTGAAGACAAAGAAAAGGCTTTAAAGGAATTAGATTTGGCTCTTGGCGGGAAAAAACAATTCGATACCGTTTTCCGCATTGTGCAACCGGATGGTGCCATTTTGCATTTAAAGGCTGATGCCATTGTCCTCCGGGATAAAAAGAATAGGCCTCTTCGAATGATTGGCGTTAACAAGGATATAACAGAACCCGTTTTACGTGAAAAGGAGTTGGTTGATGCCAGGGATAAAGCCGAAGAGAGCGGCCGGTTAAAATCGGCATTTTTGGCCAATATGAGCCACGAAATCCGTACCCCTATGAACGGTATCATGGGATTCACCGATCTGTTGAAGCAACCGGGTTTGTCGGGGAAACAGCAAAAGCAATTCATTGATTTGATTCACAAAAGTGGCAAAAGATTAATAGATACGGTTACTGATCTGGTTGATATTTCGAAAATTGAAGCCGGACTTGTGGCCGTATCGGAAAGTGAGCTGAATATTAATAAGGAGTTGGAATCCTTTTTTTCTTTCTTCTTACCGGAAGCCCGTCAAAAAGGATTGGACCTCACACTTGAACAAAAACTCCCTGAAAACAACAAAATTATTGTGACTGACAAAGTCAAAATTCATTCGATTATGACCAACCTTATTAAAAATGCCATTAAATATACCCCGGAAGGTTGGGTGAAATTTGGTTGCCGCATAAATGAAAATATGTGGATTTTTTACACACAAGATAGCGGAATAGGGATTCCTGAGAACCGCCATAAGGCAATATTCGACCGGTTTGTACAGGCCGACATTGCAGATACCCGTGCCTTTGAGGGTTCAGGTCTGGGATTGTCAATTGTAAGAGCCTATGTTGAAATGCTGGATGGGGATATTTCCCTGGAGTCTGAAGAAGATAAGGGATCAACTTTCTCAGTGTCTTTCCCCTTATGTCAAATGAAAAAATATTTGAAAATGGAGTACAAGTAGATTACAATACTAATTAACCTTAGTAACCGGGCAATCTTTACCAACCAGCCCTTGACCTTATTACCTCATTTATTT
>CAYTDH010000094.1:0-2036 GCA_964436325.1 uncultured Tangfeifania sp. | reverse complement strand
ATTCTCCAATAGGTAAGCAAATATTGCTAAATTGAAATTTCCAGGAGCCTTATTTTCCATAATTAACCTTAGTAAACGGGCAATCTTACCAACCAGCCCTTGACCTTATTACCTCATTTCAGGCATCGGAGAGGGAACCGTTCTGTTCGCAAAGAACGGTTCCTTCAGCATTTCGTGTTAGATCTTGAAAATCAAAAATGGTTTCCTGAACCTGGGCCATTAAATCCTGTTCAGAAAACTATACAGGTCTTCATTCGCCTTTAGGCTGAGCTTCTTGCGGAGCCGCGAACGGCTAATGTATGAGCTGGAAGGCAGTATGTTCAGGATTTCGGCAATTTCTTTTGAACTGAGGCCAATTTTCAGGTAGGCACATAACCTCAAATCGTTGCTGGACAATTCAGGAAATTTTTCTTTCAGTTTTTTGAAAAAATCCTGGTGCAATTCATCCATCTGAATTTCAAATGTTCTATCTTCCACATTCTGGTATGATTCCAGCTTTTTTTGCATTTCATTGAGTTTAATTTTCAAAACGGGAGGATTTTTCAATGCCTTTTCACAACTCTCTTTCAGGCTTAAAATGAGCCGGTTCTTTTCTTCATTGTCTCTTGCCTTGTTGGCCAATTCTATTGTTTTGTTTTTAAGTTGTTGTTTTAAATGGTCGTATTCTGCCTGCAGCCGTTCCTGTTCCACTTGCTGAAGTTCCTGACGATGTTTTTCAGCCTGTTCGCGCAGAGAGTTTTTCTCTTTGAGCAACAATTTATCCTTTTGTTTTTTCAGTGTTTTTTTATGCCGCACATGAATAATGTAAATTGTTGCCACAATCAGCACAACATAAAAAAGATAAGCGAACCATTTGCGATACAAGGGTGGAGTGATACGGAGTAAAACGGTTTGTTCTTCGGAAATTTTTCCCTGCACCAAAGCGCGGACCCGGATTTCATGTTCGCCAGGGGGCAAACCAACAAAATCGAATGTATTTTCCGGTAACCAGTTGCTCCAGTCCGTTTCATCCATCAATTTGTATTGATATAAAACATTGTTACGGTTCGGGACGATGTATTCAACCCGGAAATTATTGAACGGAAAGGGAACCTCCGCACCAGTGAAAATCATCTTTTCTTCCTGATTTCTGTATGCTTCGATTTTCCGGAGCGTCAATTTATGAGATTGGGGTTCTGCGGGGGCATTTTTTCTATGGTATTTGAGTGCGAAACCATTGAAAACCGGGAAAAACTCATAGTCGGAGTTCAGCACAACTGATTTGTAAGTGCCCGGTAGAAGACCTTCCAACCGTGGAGTTCCTTTTGATTGGGGAACCTTGGAAAACTCCTTTTCATTTGCATTAAAAGCATACTGAAATTTATCGGTAATCACCTGAACACCACTGTCATTTTTAAACAGAAAAGCATCGAGTCCTTCAAAATCTTCCTCCGGAAAAATGATGCGTTCTTCCGGGATCAGTTCATCGTTTAGGACAGCCCTGATTAACCCGAAGTTGGGGATATTCACCCAAAGGATGTTGTCTTTTTCAATGAGCAGTTGATTGCAGGAACCCAGAATGAGTTCCATTTTTTTCAGGAAAGTCCATTGATTTCCTTCTTTTTGGAAGATTGAAATGCCGTTGTAATTGCCGGTCAGCAAAAAATCTTTGTAGGGAAGAACAGACCAGACCCCTTCCTGTCCGCTTAACTTTTCAACCGCGTAATTCCTGACAATAAATAAACCCTTGTCGTGACCCATAAACACCGTATTGTCTATATTCTCCAGTGTCCATACCTGGCCTTCTGTTTCAGGAACAATCCGCATATTAAAGAACTCCAGATTGTTGTTTAAGCCGGACCAATTCGAATGGTAAAGGCCCTGGTTGGTTCCGAGCAAAAATTCGTCGTTCTTCAGCAACGCCGTGTTACCAGTACCAAAATCGCCCCGGTAATCAAAAAAATAGGTAAAATTATTTTTCAAATCGAGCGAAGAGACGCCGTAATCCATACCAAGCCATAATTTCCCGGCCGGACTGTAATGCAGCGACAACACCG
>CAYTDH010000093.1:0-12402 GCA_964436325.1 uncultured Tangfeifania sp. | reverse complement strand
CCTCATACGCGACAATCGCCGCAAGCTCGATGGCTTTCTGGAGACCCTCAGCGGCAGTGTAATAGGATGAAAAATGTCCCCGCAAGGTGTTCCCGTTTATATCACTCGTCGTCGTGAGGTCCGTGAGCAACGGCGTGACGTAGTCTTCCAGGTCCTCATGCTCATCCACACACGCGTCGTAGTCGGTGTCTCCGGCCTCAATCCCGGCATTATCCGCCGAGACCAGGAGCACATCGTAGGCCGCATCGAGCGAGTCCCAGGCGCGCTTGAGTTGGAACTTCTCAGTTGGGGTGAGTTTGTTGTCGGTAAATAGGTCCCCAAGGGCAACCTCGACATCCCCGACCGTCATGGTCGCGTTGGTCAAGTCAAAATGCCACCCGGTTTTCATCTTGAGGCTTGGAGCTGTTGTCTTGTCGTACTCCGTGAACTCAAACGCGTCGAACGGGAAGTTGACGGAGTTGAAGATTTTTTTGTCCACCAGGCGGCGCTTCCCGGAGAGCCGCTCAGGGTTCTCGGCGCCGAAGACGTCCTTGTCCAGGAGGCTCACTTAGTTTCTCCTGATGATCGGAATAAGGGTGTAATACGGAGGTGTTACATCTACATCGTTTCCAGTTGTTGTATTATTCCCTGTCGATGTCGGTAGACTGGTCGTACTCCCTGTTTTTCCCTTTGTTGCAGACCCCGATAACCCTTTGAGCCGATAGTCCGAATCTCCAAAAACAACCGTGGACTCAGAAGCAAGATACGGGTAATCCCCGTCGGGCACGGTTAAATCCTCCAACCCGGTAGCACTCACGGGGGTTGCGGCCAGAGTATGATAATGTGCAGACGCAGAGATCGAGTGCGTATGTTCCGGGAGATCGTTCGCATCAAGGGTAACCTCCACTTTTCCCCCGGAGAGTTCGTTTGTATCCGACGTCGTTCCGGATGTCGATTTCATGAGAGGAAAGTAATCATAACCCTCTACGAACTTCGTCCATCCGGGTATAGTACCATCGGTCCAGGACGCATCAGCAGTTGAGTCCACCCAAGCACCCCCAACCGACGTATCCCAGTATTTGATCGTCCCGACAGGGTCTTTCTGATAAATCGTCACCCACGCCGACCCGGTTCGCACCTTGAGGGCTTCGTTGTCCGTATCATACCAGAGAAACCCGGCTTGCGCGGTTTCGTTGTCGATTCCCGGCGCAGTATTATCGTAAACCAACACCGCCGACCCTTCCTTGTGGAGAAAGTCATTCGAAGCGATACCGGATGTGTCATCTTCATCGTAGGTCGTATGCTGGTTTCCCATCCGGGAAATCAACCCCGACTTGAAACTCGTGATCTCCGTGTCCAATGTATTCGCCGCATCCGTCCCCGCAGGTTCCGCGGCCCATGTTGCATCCCATGCCATGTGTTATCTCCTTTTCCGCAAGTACACGTAGTTGTTCTCACTCTGGTCGTCCGCGAGCTCCACCGCGCTCATGGTCGTCCGCATGAAGTCCTGAAAGTCGAGCTTGGTGGAGTATTTGTCCGCGGTCTCACCGTAGTGCCTGAACACCCACTCCAACGCCCAGAGCACCAACCCGTAGTGGAACACCTCGGGCAGTTCCGGGGTGTCGGTGAGATTCGACATCGGTGTCGGTAGACGTTTGTACGTCATCCGAAAGTATTTCTCTTCATCCAAGAGGTAGTTGAAGTACACCCTGTTCCCGTAGAAGCTCCACTCGGTCGGATCGCCGGTTGTGGTGAGCTGACTCATGTACCCGTCTTGATACGGCACCTTCTCCAGCGCTCGCTGTTCTTCGATGTCCTCGATCCGCACCGGCGCGATCAACTGCCCCTCGGAGTGATACAGAGACCCCGCTCCCGGGCGCTCGATATGCTCCCCAATCAACGCATCCCCGGAGGGCAAGAGCAGGAAGTGCCTCTTGTAAAGTGAAAAGGTATCACCGGCCTCCGGGGTTGTAGTCAGGGCATCCGACAGGGTGAGGATGTAGTTTGTACCGTCATAATCCACCACTAGCTTCTTCTCGGTGCCGTCATCGTACACCCAGCCGTTATACTGGTCATCCGTGGTTCCCAGGGTGTCGGTGGCTGACTCGATAACAATCGAAGACCCGCTCGATGCCGAGGTCACCGTGCCCTCGATTACCACCGACTTGAAGAACAGCTCCCCGTAGAGCTCGAACACCCTCGGGGTCCCGCCGGTCCCCCGGTCTTTCCAAGTAGCGATCGCATTCTGCCCCTGGTTGACAACCCAGCGGAGCAGGGGCCCGGACAAGTACCTCGTATCCGTGTCCGGGTTCAGGTCCGTCGGCTCCCCAGCTGCCCGCCAGACATCGTCCATGATCTCATCGAGGGTCATGCCGTGTAGACCTCAACAACCCCGGACCCGAGGACGTCGACCTCCAGGCCGACACAACGCAACGGCGGATCAAACGACCGATGGATCACGTTCCCAACTGCCCCCGCCGTGTATGGCCCCAGGAGAATACTCCCCCCTGAGTCCTTAAACGTCAACTGGTGCGCAGCATCCGTAGACCCCGACCAGGTGAATCCCTTCATGTATACAGTATTACTTGTCACCTCCCCTGCGGCGTCGTAATGCAGGGAATACGTATTACCCGTAGGTGCGGCCATGTTCTATCTCCTCCTGCGGGAATCGCTCAAAAGCCAATCCTCGCCATCTTCGGCGCAGTACCAGGCGCCTTTTCGTTTCACCATCTGTGACTCCGGATACCCATGCCCACACGTCGGGCACACGTGCCATTTTTCCCCCCTGCTCGGCCCCGACGCAAACGTCGGCACCGTGGCCGAGAGGGTAGTTGAGTCAACCCCTTGGCTTGACTCCGCCGGGTCATAGGTTATGTCCTGGTATTGCTCCATATTTGTTCCCTTGTGAAAAGAGGGAGGTTTGTACCCTCCCTCGTTTGTCCTTAGCTCAGCGCCGCGTGCCCGTAGAGCCGCACGATAAGCTGTCCGCCGCTGTACTCCCCAGTAGACGCCGTCGTATCTCCCTCGGTGAGGTACAGATAGTCATTCGCCGTCAACCCGGGAGCGTCATTCACATAGCTCTCACCAACAGCCACTCCGCCGGTGTTCAGAATCGTCCCACCGTTGACCGCGCCGTCGTAGGCAATGTCGTCTTCGTCGTCAGCATCCAGGTCAATGTCGGTTGTAATCGTCGCGGTTTCCTCTGTCGGCGTCGCCAAACAAAGCATTTCAACTCTATAGACAACCCCGCAGGTCGCCGTCACATAACGCCCGATGTACGCGGCGCCGGTTGACAGCCCGATTGCATCCTGGGCGGCATCGCCCTTGCACTTGAGCCCGTCGAGGAGCACTTGAATCTCGGTACAAATATCCCCATTCGGCATGTTGTACCGATAGGTTGTCACCGCACCTGCGACCCCCGCGCCGTGCTCAGCCGTCTCGGCTGAGCCGAGAGATGAGACCTCTCCAGTCACATCCCCTGTGATCGTTCCCGAGACATCCAAGTCCCCGGACAACACCAGGTTCGTTAAGTTCGTATCTCCAGTAGCCATTGTTCTTCTCCTTTAAGGTAGTTTGAAACCTTTGGGTACTTAGGCTCCTCTTCCACATCCCGACGGATGAGGTGCGAGTTCCTACAGCTCCTTGAGCAGTAGAACTTATTTTGTTTTCTCTCAATAATCTTTCCACAGTTCAAACACCTTCGTTTTTCCATAAAGTCTCCTCCATAGTACATTGTACTATAAAGGAGACTTCGTGCCAATTCCTTACACCTTCATAGTCCATCAGGCTCCGGCGTTGCCGATGACGCCCTTGTAATCCATGAAGAAAGTGAAGAACCTCTGGTCGGTGGCATACAACCGCGAACCGGTATACGGATCGTCCCACGCACGGAGCCGGGTCCGACGCAACCACCACAGCCGCAGGTCGTGCTCTTCGGCGATGAGGAAGTACGCGTTTGAATCCGTCAGCTGAGGACTCATGATGATCTCATACGGTCCCACGATGGAATGCGAGGGATTGACCGTATTCAGGTCGTTATTCGCCGTCCCCACGGCCCCGTAGTTCCGCATCAGCTTCTGAGCGGTGAACCGCAGTTCGTTCGGTATGACCAGATACTTCGGGGTCATCACCAGGGGTCTTCCGGCCTCGTCGACCATGTCGTCGTAGTACTCGAACATGGCCTGTAGGGACGTCTCCGAGAGAGCCGCCGCAGTCGGGTCGTTGTTGATGGTTGTTTCGCTCTTCAAAGTCGCATGATTGGTGGTACAGAGCGCCTTGTCGTCCCACCCGGTGAAATACGTCCCGTCGAATGCATCGTTCAGCATCGACCAGAACTCCACCTCCGGCTTGTACGCCGCACTCTTCCCGAGCTCCTTGGGGTACTTTTTGAAGTTTCCAAACAGGTCGTCTTTGTCCATCTCCTCGGTCATCCGGAACCCAAGAGCGAACACGTTGGGAGTGACCGTCTTCTTGTTTCCTTCAACCGGGGTATCGAACTCGATCCCGTCGCCCTCAAGCTTGGTCCGCAGGTTCCCGAGCGGAGAGGTCAGTGCCTCGGTGTACCCGCCCCCGGAGCCCTCCGGGGCATCCTGGGTCTTCGCCAGCAACTCATACGTCAGCCTCTGCCGACCGTATTCGTTGAACCAGATCTTCCATATCTCCCGATCCAGATGTTTCGGGAATGCAAATGTCGTCGCTATTCCAGGTCCAGCCATGTATTACCTCCTTACAGATACTGGCTCACGGCCACGTTAGGTCTCACGAGCACCTTGTTGCCGTTCGTATCGTCGCTCTCACCCTCGGCCAGGCCCAGGATCTGAACGTGATGGTTGGTATCCGTCGCCGGGTCGATGCCCATTGCGCCGGACGTATAGGTATCAATGTCACAGGTCGTGTACCGGTCCGAGGCGTCCACGTACTTCTCGTCGCTCGAACACGCTACCTCGAAGACATAGTCCCTCTTCCACGGTATGAACTGCCCGGTTTCGTCGGCCTCGGCGTCGGCAATGAGAACCCCCAGGGGAGATTCCGCAGTATCATCCATCAGGGCCGCCTGGGCCTGGGATGCCGTATCCCCGTCGGACACAATCACATCCCCCTGCTTTCCGGCTTCATTCATGGTGATCTGTTTGAGCTCCACCGTGCCGCCGGACTCGGATTTTCTAAACGTAAATCCACTCGCCATTATTTGTTTCCTCCATAGTTAAGTTCTTCCTTCGGAGTCGCGGACCGACCCTCGACTTCTCGTTTCCTCACTACCGACGCTCCACTGCGCTCCAAGGAACTCTCCGCGTTATCATCGAACCCGTCTCGGATGCGCTTGGCTTTTCTCCGCGCCTCATCCTTCATCCCCTCGCGGACCTCGTTCGGCATCTCAAGAAGCACCAGCTTCCTCCCGTCCGATTCGGTAATGGTCCTCGTTGTTCCTGTTGGGTTCGTGAAGGTCTTCACATTGGGGTCCGTGACGGGTCTCGCGCCCATAGACTCCCAGTATTCCAGTTGATCGGCGTACTGCCATGAGGGTGAAAACCCCGGCCTGACGCCGCTCACTTCTAAACGGTTGCGGGCAGTCGCGTACCCATGTGCCGGTCTCGGCACCACCCGTTGCCGCGAGAAATCAAGGACACCCTCCGTGATCTGCTCCGCGGTCTTGTACCGGAGTTGATGGATGCTTGAAAGCCCTTCATACACCGCATCATCCAGAGGAAGGAACCGTTTCCCGTCTTCAAAGTACAGGTCCCGTCCTTCCTCTTGGTAGCTTAGGACATTGGAGGGATTGGTGTCAATGGAGATAAAGGTCTTTGTGGCGGATTTGGAGGTATTGGAGGTCTTAGAGCTTTTGGATGTTTTCGCGGGTTTTGAGGGTTCCGATTTTTCCTCCTTCTCTTCAACCTCCACCTCGGCCTCCGTCTCCAGCTCCATCTCCATCTCAATCTCCCAGTCTTCCATGCTCTCATCCGGGGGGACGGTGCTCACTTCCCCGACTTCTTCAAACACATTCGTCCTTTCGTCGCTCATTTTGCCCTCCTTAGCATGTTGTTTTCTTTCATGAACGCGTACGCATCACTCTCGTGCATGCCGCGTTTCAGCGCGAACTCCCGCACGTAGTCGGGGATTTTGCGTTGGGAATTGGCCCCCTCCCCGCCCTGCCGGGACCTCGTCTGGGACCCGCCGCTATACGGCGCTTGACCGGATTGGCGCCGGGTCGGGGCTTGGCTCTGGCCTTCGCTCCCGCCCATGCGCTCTTTCAACCTCTCCTCAACAATCTCCTCCACATGGGCGGCCACGACGTTCTTGTACACCTTCGTGAGCACCTCGGGGTCGTTGTACCGCATCTGCGGCGGCAGGTTGGAGAGTTCCCGGTCGATCTCCTTCTCGTACTTGGCGAAAAACTTCCCCTTCTCCGGGTCCAGGCGCATGATTTGTCTCTGCATTTGCAGATTCCGGTCCATCATTTGCTGAACCACCGGCCCGAACCGCCTCTGCCCCCAGGCCTCAAGGTTGGAGTACGGGTCTTCATACAACGACTCGTTGATACGCTTCTTGAACTCCTCGTCGGACTCCCCGGGTTTCTGCTGAGGATTGGGACCTCTCTCCTGCCCGATCTTCTCCCCGAGCTCATTCAACCCTGCCTGCACCTGCTGGTAGCCGTTAAACTGCCCGGACAGGCTCTGCACTTGGGCGGCGAGTTGTTCGTTTTGTTTCCTCAGCTCCTCCAGGGTTGCGCTCTCCGGGGTCGGAGTCTGCCCTGCATCCTCATCCTCCCCCTCGTCCTCGCCAAACAGCATCCCGTTCAGCTCCAAGCCGAGGTTCCGATTGGGCCCCAGTTCATCCTGGTCCCCATCCCCGACACTTGTGTCTTCGTATTCAAAATCCGGCTCTTCGCCCAGGCTCTGATCTCTCGTTGCCATTAGTATTCTCCTCCGGCTTTTTCCAAAGCCGCTTCAATGTATTGTCTCAAGGCCACCGCGGCGTGCCGGTAGCCCTGGTAGTAGCGTGTTGTCCCCAAGTCGAGGGAGTTGTCCTCAAGCAACTTCTGCTCCGCGGACAGGACCTCGTCGCGATTGAACCGCAGGATTACCTGGAGTCCCGGCTCCCCGACAAGGGCCACAATCGCCCTCTCGTCGTCGTTGAGGGGAGGGGTTGGGGTTGGTTCCGGGTCCCGTCTCATACCTCACCCCCGGGGATTGGACCCTGCGGTCCGGGCCCTTGTGGTCCCTGGGGTCCCGGGGTCGGACCCTGCTGGGGACCTTGTCCCGACCCCATGCCCGGCCCACCGCCCTCGCCCATCTGCTTCCGCATCGCCTCCACTTGGGCCCGAGGTTGTCTGAGCTGGGCGTCCTTCTGCAAGCTCATCGCATCTAGCATGACCTCCAGGTTGCGCACGTAGGGCAGGTAGTCATCGGTGTTGTCTTCATCAAACGACCGCATGATCTTCTCCATGAGCTTCGTCGCGCCGACGATAATCTCCGCGGCGGCCTCTTTCACCTGCGGCGGTATCTGCATTTGCTGTTGGTTCGCGTAGAGCATCTGCATGAGTTGCAGGATTTTCTCCGAGTACATGGTGTAGAGTTGGGAAAGAGTTAGGTACGCCTGTCGCTTGGCTTCCTCGGTTTGTTCCAACTCCCGGGTTTTAATCTGAAACACAAACTTCGACTCGACCTCCGCAACCGGCGTGCCCAGGGCTCCGATGAACCCTTCCCGCTGTGCCTCGGGCAGGCGCTCAATGAGCCCCTCGGCCTCATCCCGGTGGGCAAGGAGCAACAAAAACAACGACTTCCCGATTTCCGTATACCCCTCGGTCACCGACTCCTCCATGGCCGCGTAGACCCGCGAGGAGTTCTGGGCCCGCAGGAGGGACCCCGAGTACGTCTCCCTTGTCCGGATTGTCGAGTTCGCGAACCCAAGCTGGTCCTCGGTGACAGCCGACGCCTGGTGGGAGTATTGTTGCAGTATCTGCTCCGCAGCAATCGTCGACATGGACACGTCCGGGTACTTGGTAATGAACACGTCGTTCTTCGGATCCCCGAGTTTCTTCACCGCCCCCGGGCGGAGGCCGTCTTTTAGCCCGTACTGGACCCCGTTTTTCACAAACGTCATCTGCAACATGGAAAGCATGGTTGAATCATTCCGCATGTTGTGCAGGTCGTTGATTTCTTCTTGGAGGTTGTCAACCAGCCCCCCGACGCCCAGGCCGTACATGGACCCGGGGACCTCAAGGAGCCTCAGGACCTTCACGGGCCGGGAGCCGATGTTGTTCAGGTCAACCCGGAGCCTCGCCTTGGACACCGGATCGTACCAGGCCACGACTTCCTCCATCAGGCCGTCGTTGTCCACGTCGTAGGAGAGGTGAACTTCAAACACGTAGAACAAGTTCTCGTCCTCACTCTCCGGGGAGAAGCCGAGTTTCCGCAGGAGCTCCAACCTCCCCTCATCGACCTCGTCCCCGCCCCTCTCCAGGACCTCGTCGACAAACCGGTACGTCCCCTGAACCCCGAGGGACATAAGTTCGGACTTCATGTACGGAATCCGGTGCGCGATCCACGGGCAGGTATTTGGGTCGTCCCAGTAGGACCGGGTAAAGATGTCCTCAAGATCAATCAGGTCCATGTCGGCGAAGTTCTTCGTCGTCATCGCTGAGAGGAGCAGGGACCCATCGGGGGCTAGTTCCTTCCATGCCCGAGAGTCATTGTTCCAGCGGGTTTTCACGAATTGAGTCCCCAAGGACCCCAGGTCATAGAGCAACTTGTTGTTCTTCTTCCGCAGATTGATGTAGGAAGGGGACTCGATGAGCAGGTCAAGGGCCGCCGAGACCCCCTCGGCTTCGGCCCGATACACCGGGTCCGCGGCCTGAACGTCATAGAACGGCTTCCGGGCTTTGAAGGAGGACTTGAGCATCGAAAACATCCCGTTCGTCTGCATGAGGGCCAGAGGAACAACGACATTGCTAGCATCATCCCACGGGAAGGTTTTCCGTTCCTGCTCCGGAAGGCCGATACGCCGGTCGCGGTACCGCTGTATGCGCCGCAGGAACTCGGTCCTCTCCTGGTTGAGAATGACGGCCGCAAGCTCCCGGTCGATGTAGGCGAAGAGCTCGTCCTCGGTCTCCAGGTCCATGAAGAAGTTCCCCGGTTTGGGCCCCTCGTCGTCGTCGATGTCCAGGGAGCCGGTCAGGTCTTGGATGCGAGTCGGGTCCTCGGGGTCTTGGTTGTTGTAGTTACTCATGTGGTACCTCCAGTTGTTTGGGTTTGGTAGGAACCTATCGTCGACACCGCAGGCCACGGGGACGGAAGCCAACCCTGATACATCGGGGTCCGCACGCACACGGTCGCGCGTTTCACAAGTTCCTCATACTCCTCCGGGGTGAGTTCGATCTTCTTCCCCGTTGAAAGTTCAACTATAATCGTCATGTTTCTGCTCCTTTTTTCTCTTCATACCAACGCATCCATTCCCGTGGGAGGATGTCGTAGAGAAACTCCTCCGTGAACCGGATGCCGTTGAGGTTATACGTTCCCGTCAGGGGATCGTAGATATTCGTCAAACGTACGTATCGAAACCACCGCAGGGGGAAGAAGACGACCCAGAGAACTTGCAACCCCCTCGGCATCGTCGCTCCCTCCGGGGTGTGGTAGATGTTTTCTTTGGTGAAACGGAAAAGGTTCTCCCGCACGTTATGTTCGATGTTCCATTTCATGGTTATAACCTCCTCTAACCGCCGTAGCCGGTAACGGAGCGTCTCCGATTCCGCCAGCGGTTTTCGTATTCTTCTTCGTCGTTTCGCTCCGACTCGGTCAGGGGTTTCACCGAACCCCGGACGGCAATCTTCATCATGTCCAGAATGTCTTTCTTGCGCGACGACGGAAACGACCGCACCTCCTCCATTATCATGTCCACCGAGCGGTCGTCGGCGTAGATTTTCCCCTGGGCGAGCAGGGGTTGGAGGGTGGTTCGGATGGTAGCATCCTTGTCTCCGGTGGCTGTGACCGCAACCTTCGACAGCCAGCGCTTGCGCCGGTTTTCTTCCTCGGTCAGCAACGAATCCAGGGCCTTAAAGGCCCCTTGTTGCTCAAGGAACGAGGCCCTGATCCATTGCCCGTAGGTCTCCATATTCTCGAACATGATGTTGAACATGTCGAAGGTGGAGATGTACCCCGCACGGACGTTGAGGAACACGTACTCGTCGTCCGGGGTCCGGGCCAGCAGGCCGACCACCGACCGGGAGGTTTTCGAGGAAACATACTTCTCGGTCCCCGCCGGGTCGGTTGACTGGGTCACATCGCACTCGGACAACGCCCAGCGCCGGGGAATGGACCCATAGGAGGGCAGTTCCACGAAGTACTCGTCCATGGACTCGACGTACTCCACCCGGGCCAGGCCGACCTTGTACTGGGAGAACTCGGCAATCCCGGTGTTCTGGGGATCATTCAAATACTGCGTCGCAAATGTCCACCAGTCGGTCTCGGCCATCTCAACCAAGCCGTCGTAGGTCATGGACTCGGGGAAGGTTATGACGCCGTCTTCAATGGCCTTTCGGTAGTAGAAGATCCAAGTCCCCTGGGGGTTGGGTTGGAACCCGTCCAAGGGGTAGCCGTAGAAGGCCCCAACCTTCGGGAGGATGGTTGAGACCGTATCGTCGACGGCGTACCGGGTGCCGTTGAACATGATCCGGGACGTGTGCATGTCGAAGAGCAAGGACTTCTCGTTGGCCCAGATCCAGTTGGTGATCTTGTACATATCCGTCGCGGACAAGCGCCCGGCGTTCAGGTCCGTGAACTCCACCGGGTCGTCGATAACGTGGAGGTCGACATGGATACCGGCAGACTTGCCCCCGACGCCCCCGTATTGGAGCGACGGATCCCGGCGTCGCTTGGTCTGATTGGGGACAATGAGCCTGTCGTTGTTCCATCGGCGACTACGGGTGACTTTCTTCGGGTTAACGTGCGACTCGGGGTAGTAGAACTCATTGGAGTCCGACTCGAAGATGGTTTTCACGGACTCGAAGTACGAGAACGCCCGGTCTTCGGATGCGCCGGTGAGTTTCACGGTGAGGTTCGGGTCCCGGTGGAGCTCCCAGGCGGTCGCGAGTTCAGCCCCGATGGCGGTCTTGTAGCCCCCGCGGAAGATCACCATGGCCCCCCGGGCGGCGGGGTAGAGGAGCCTCTGGCGGAAGTTACACATGTCGATATGCAGGTGGTTGGTGAGCAGGTCATACGGCCCGTCCTGGCCCGCGATGTATTTGCCGTAGAACCACAGGGACGACAGGCCCGCCTGGCGAATGACCTCGTGCATCTCCGGGGAGATGGCGTTGGTTGAGACGACTTCCCCAAGGGCGTTTTGCAGGATCTCCTTCCAGTCGGGACGCAGGAAGAGCGGCGCCTGGGTGTGGGGCACAACCTCCAGCGGCACCGGCTGGGGTTGGACGTTGGGCCTATACTGGCCCAATGCCTCCAGGGACCGGCGGATGAAGGATGATTCCTCCTCCCGAGTGTTGGACCCGGTCCCGGCGCGGGAGGAAGTGAAGGATGTGTCGGGAGTCGGGGGCGGGGGCGGGGGTGGAACCGGGGCCGGACCTTGGTCCGGGGTCTCGGGGGTCGCCCCTTCCATCTCCTCCAATCCCGTTGGAAGTTTCATTCTTGGGTCCTTTTGGCATGGCGCATATCCTTCACGGCGACGACGGTGCCGTTCTGAAACTCGGCGAAGGCCGAGATGAGGTTAGAAAAAGCCGCCGCGGGTTGGCCCTCGGACCCTAGGGCCCCTTGAACCCCTTGGCCGTAAGGAGGTGAACCGGCCACGAAGGGACCGGTGTCCGAGAGAACATCCCGGGCGGCGGATAAGCGTTGGGAGGTGTAGGTCGGGTCGGGGTCGGAGAGGATGTCCCGGTAGGTTTCAATCGCGAGCGGGACGAGCTCCTCACGGGAGGTTTTCTTGGCGGTCGTTACGTGATCCTCCGGGGGGTCGGCGAGGAGGTCCTGGGTCGCGACGGGCCGGTCGTAGAAGGCAAGGGCAGGGTCGGTGGGGAGGGAGGTAACGTCCTCCGTCTCATCCCCAGCGGGGAGGGAGGTAGAACTCCCCACCGGGACCTCGGGGTCCTGCGCCCCCGCCTGGTTGCGTGCAGCTCCATTGTCTCCGGAGTCTCCAGGAACGCTCCTCTCCCCAAAACCACCAAAATCTCCCATGTCTCCAAGGGTAGCGGAGGGAAACCGAAAAGTCAAGGCTGGGCGTCGTTAAACGTGGAAGTTATTTTTCAGGGAGTTTGCCGTGAGAGGGGGTGGTTCCCCCCCCAGGCCACGCGCGTTTCCCGAAAGGGGTGGGGCGGGGGTGGGGTTTTAGCCGATAGGGGGGGGTAGGGGGTAGGGGGTTAGGGTTAGGGCAAAAAAAAACCCCCGGGGAAACCCGGGGGTTAGGGAGGGAATCAGTCAAGGG
>CAYTDH010000092.1:0-12465 GCA_964436325.1 uncultured Tangfeifania sp. | reverse complement strand
AAATACATGCAAAGCCTCGACTGGCCAATACCTCCTCCCACGGAGAGGGGCAACTCGCCATTCAGCAGCATTTGATGCCAGAGAAGCTCTTTCCGCTCCTCTTTATTCCTTATTTTTAACTGATCGAGCATGGTCTGCCGATCGACGCGAATCCCCATTGAAGAAATCTCAAAAGCACGGTCCAATACATCATTCCACAAGATAATGTCGCCGTTGAGGCCTTTGTATCCATTTACTGTAGGGGTATTCCAGTCGTCATAATCCGGCGCCCGGCCGTCGTGAATTTCACCGTTGGGCATTTCTCCGCCAATTCCAATCACAAATATGGCCCCGTATTTTTTTGCAGCTTCCCTTTCGCGCTCAAAAGGGGTGAGATCGGGGTATTGTTCGGCCAGTTCTTCGGAATGAATGAAGGTAATTTCTTCAGGTAACCGGGGTTTTATTTCCGGATAACTGTCGTGCACATAAAATTCAGTCCGAATTAAAACAGAATAGATTTTCCTGACAATCTTTTTCAGAAAATCAAGGTTTTTTTCCTCTGGTGAAATAACCCGCTCCCAATCCCATTGATCAACATAAAGCGAATGGATATTGGTCAATTCTTCATCGGGGCGGATGGCATTCATGTCGGTGTACAATCCGTAACCTTCCTTTATCTTAAGATCAGCAAGGGCCAGCCGTTTCCATTTGGCAAGGGACTGCACAATCTCCGCTTCCTGGTCGTTTAACTCTTTCATGGGAAAAGAGACGGGCCGTTCAATTCCGTTCAGGTCGTCATTGATTCCGGTACCCCTCTTCACAAACAACGGGGCCGTTACCCTGCGTAGCCGTAACTCCGAGGCCAGGTTTAACTGGAAAAAATCTTTTATTAGTTTGATCGCCTGCTCAGTCTGATTGACATCCAGGTGTGAGGCATAATTTTTTGGAATAAATAATTTCATGTTTCTTTCTTATTTCTGCAAAATTAGAATTTTGCTTTCATAATGAAAGGTTAATTTTAAAAATTCTTGCAAAATATCTTATTTTTTTAATTATCAATGCAATATTGTTAATTTTTCCCAATGCAGGGGTTGAAAAGGATTCCTATTTTTGTGGTTGTTTTCGAATGGCCCGTTTAAAAAGAAATATCATCCGTCTCTACCTGGTTAAAATTTCCAAATGGTTCAATCTGGTTATGCCCGTAATCGTTTTGTTTTATCAGGATAATGGCATGGGAATGCATGAGATATTTATACTCAAATCCATTTATTCTGTAGCCATCGTGATTATGGAGCTTCCTTCAGGTTGGATTGCAGACGGTTGGGGGCGGAAAAAGACCTTGATTATGGGCAGCCTGCTGAGCAGTTCAGGTATTTTGATGTACAGCTTTTCTTACGGCTTCTGGGCTTTTGCCGCGGCTGAAATTGTCCTGGGGATCGGCCATTCATTCACCTCGGGAGCCGATTCGGCGATGCTTTATGACACCTTGCGGTCTGAAGGAAAATCCGGTAAATACATCAAACATGAAGGCCGGATTTCTTCGGCGGGAAATTTTGCCGAAGCCCTGGCCGGCATAGCTGCCGGGTTTCTGGCCGCTGTGAGTCTTCGTATGCCCTTTTACTTTCAGTTTTTTGTAACCAGCATGGCCATCCCTGCCGCTTTAACCATGAGGGAACCGCCTCTGAATGTATCCACGCATATTTATTCGTTCAAACGAATTTTCCGGGTTATCCAAAATGTTTTCCGGAATGACCGGAACCTGCGGATTTCCATTTTACTTTCCGCAGCCACGGGAACATCCACCCTTACTTTTGCCTGGCTGGTCCAGCCCTTTTTCAAAGCTATTGAACTTCCGGTAGAACTTTTTGGTGTCTTCTGGACGGCCCTGAACCTCACAACAGGACTCTCTTCGGCCTATGCCTTCAGGATGGAAGGAAGGATGAAAAGAAAATATGAGGTGATTATGGTTGTTTTGCTTTTGGCTTCGGGATATTTTCTCTCGGGCTGGTCGATTGTTCGCGAAGGATTGATTTTTCTGTTCGTGTTTTATGCTGTTCGTGGCTTTGCGACCCCTGTATTTAAAAATTACATCAATCAGTACACTCAAAGTGAGGTCAGGGCCACCATTCTCTCTGTCCGTAATTTTATTATCCGGATAGCCTTTGCGGTGATTGGACCATTGCTGGGATGGATAACCGACAATATTAACCTGAAAACCGCTTTTCTTTTGGCCGGCGGAATTTATCTGGCTGCCGCTCTAATCATCATCATTCCCTGGTTAAGCAGGCAAAAAGGTTAAGCGCGTGGATTATTTCCCGGGGTTTATCATTTGTTACGCTGTTCCGTATCCGTCATTGCTGCCTGAATACGCAGCCCGTCATAAGCAAGGAATACATTTTCGGGTAATTCTTTACTGACTTCAGCATGTTTTCCGAATTGATGGCTAATATGGGTAAGGAAAGCTTTTTCAGGATTAATGCGGTTAATGGCCTCCAGTGCATCATCCAGATTGAAATGGGACAAATGCTTTTTTTTGCGCAGGGCATTCAGGATAAGAATTCGGGTACCCTCCAATTTCTTCATCTCTTCTTCCGGAATGAAATTCGTATCGGTAATGTAGGTCAGGTCCCCCACCCTGAAGCCGTAAACCGGAAGTTTGTGGTGGTAGCAACGGATTGGGGTAAACCGGATATTTTGAATCTCAAAAGGAGCATTATTGATGGTATGCAATTCCATTTGGGGCAGTCCCGGATATTTGGAATCGGTAAAAACATAGCTAAAAATCCGCTTGATGGTTCTTTGCGCTCGTTTTTCGGCGAAAATATCGGTAGGATGTTTTTGCAGCCAGTTGAACGAACGGATATCGTCCAGCCCAAAAATATGGTCAGCATGTTCATGGGTTACAAGAATGGCTTCCAGCCTTCTGACCTTTTCACGCAGCATTTGCTGGCGGAAATCTGGTCCTGCATCAATAACAATATTCAGTTCGTTAATTTTCAGAAGTAATGATGAACGCAGCCTTTTGTCATGGGGATCGGCCGAGGAACAGACGGGGCATTGGCAGGCAATAACCGGCACACCCTGAGAGGTTCCTGTTCCGAGAAAAACGGCCTCAATCGCTCTTTTTTTGTGTTGTTGCATGGGGCAAATTTAATAATTGATGGGATTTAACCGTGAATATCTTTATTTTTGCCAAAAGTTTTTACATGGCCAAATTATACCTTGTTCCCAATCTGCTCAGCGAAGGCAACTGGCAAAGCGTTTTGCCGGCCCGTGTTTTACCGGTACTCACCGAAACCCGCTTTTTTATTGTGGAAAACATTCGAACTGCCCGCAGGTTTATGAAAAAGGTAAACCGGGAAATTGATATCGACCGGCTGACTTTTTTCGAATTGAATAAGCACACTTCACGGCAGGATCTCCCCACTTTTTTGGCCCCCCTGGAAAAGGGCTCCGATGTTGCGGTTATTTCTGAGGCAGGGTGCCCGGGGGTTGCCGATCCCGGGGCGGAGGTGGTCAGGATTGCCCATGAAAAAGGATTAACGGTTGTACCCCTTGCAGGGCCATCATCCATTATTCTGGCCCTGATGGCCTCAGGACTGAACGGGCAGAATTTTGCGTTTAGCGGCTATTTGCCGGTCCGGAAACAGGAACGTATGCGCGCAATCCAATCGCTCGAAAAAAAGGCTGAAAACGACCTGCAAACGCAATTATTCATTGAAACTCCTTACCGGAATAATCAGTTGGTGAACGATTTACTAAAAACATGCTCCTCCTCCACCCTGTTGTGTATTGCAGCAAACCTTACGGGCGAAAGGGAGTTTATCTCGACCAAAACAATAACTCAGTGGAAAAAAGGGGTCCCCGATTTGCACAAACAGCCGGCAATTTTTTTGATCGGAAAAAAATAGAATGAATGATCCCGGTTCACCAATTATTTGAAATTTTCAAAGAATCAAATCAGGTTCAATTCTTTCAGGGCATCAAATTCTTTTTCAAAATTGGGGGTAAAAACACCTTTTCCCAGCTCCTTTTCAATTTGTTCTTTGGTCAAGAATTGAATTTCTTCCACTTCGTTGGACTGAACCCGAATGTTTTTAAAGTCAAAAGTGGTAAAAAGATAAACCAGTTCCGCTTCCACATCCGACTCCCACTTGTAAACCATCCGGAGTTTTGCCGAAAAATCTTTCAACCCGATTTCTTCAAATGCCTCTTTTTTAAGTGCTTCTTCCGGTGATTCTCCGGCAGAAATATGTCCACCGACAGCGGTATCCCACTTTCCCGGTTGAATTTGCTTTGATAAGGGGCGTTTTTGCAGGAGAAGGGTATTTTTTCCATTAAGGACATGGAGGTGTACAACGGGATGCAGCAATTTGCTCCCGTTATGCACCTGGCTTCTTGGCGCCTTCCCGGTGATCTTTCCTTCTTCGTCAACCAACGGCACCCACTCTTCATGGGCCACACTTTTTTGTTTTCTCCTTTGCGAAAAGAAGGCTAAAAGGAAATTAAAACGGGGCAGCCATTTGTTGAGTTTCGTACTCCCGGACATCACAGGCAGGAAAATGAGTGGGTTACTATTCTTGTTCTTCGGGAACTTCTGCAGGATAAACTTTATAAATT
Organism: uncultured Tangfeifania sp.; assembly: GCA_964436325.1. GTDB lineage: Bacteria > Bacteroidota > Bacteroidia > Bacteroidales > Prolixibacteraceae > Tangfeifania. Next base: position 7,866 of record CAYTDH010000092.1, on the reverse strand, counting down.
TCCACTTCCATTATCAGACTGGTAAAACCACTCACTGTGTAGCTCCCATACTGACCGAAAGCAAGCTGCGAAGGCAAAATCAAACTGGCTTTTCCACCAGGTTTCATGTAAGTCAGTGCTTCGTGCAAACCCAGCATCGTTCCCACACTTTGGGCGGATGAGCTTAACTGGGTGGGTGGTAAAACCACTACTTCAACGGGTTCATAACGGCCGCTTCCCTGCACATAAGTACTGTCGAGCTGCCATAAATCATAAAAAAACTGAACCCGGTCGCCAATCTGAATGGAATCGCCAGCACCTTCTTCTGTTTGAATAAAATACAATCCCGATACAGTGGGCTCAACATCGGAATAATTGTTCTGGATATATTCATTCAGTTCCCTGAGTTCATCCTCTCGCTGTTTTTCCAGATCATCTTCTTTACAGGAAAAAAAAGCTACCGCCAGAAAGGTTAATAACAAACCGGTTATAATGCGCATCATGTAATCTTCTTATTTATTATATAAATTATTCTTGTAATGGTCTTAAATCAAGCATTTCAATAAAAAAAATCAATGTTTCATAAGGCGGGATAATATCATAGCCCTGACTGCCATAGGCAAATTCTGAAGGAATAATAAACTGCACCCGAGAGCCTTTATTCATCACCTTCATCCCATCTTCCCATCCGGGGATGAATGGATCCTCCCCAAGGACGAAATCCATGCCTTCCGGAAATCTAATTTCCGAGGAATCAAATAAAAACCCATCCATAAAATAGCCGGAATATTTCACCACAAGGGTATCACCTTCGGTGGCAAAATCACCTTCTCCTTCTTCCATCCGGACATAATACACCCCCATCTCTGTAGTATCGATGTCATTTCCTCGGGCAACCAGCGTGTCGAGGTAAGTTTGCAGCATTTCTATTTCACCTTCCCTTGTGGGTTGTTCCTGCTCCCCTTCAATTCCGGGCAGACAAGAGGCAATCATAAAGGCCGAAATAATGGCCACACCCAAATACAATAAAAATTTTTTGCTCATTATAGCAGTGTTTTAAATTTTGGTTTCTAATAAAAGACGCTTGTACTGGTCTAAAAGTTGCGTAAATCTTTCAATGGTTTCCTCCATTCCGGTTTGAGATTCCCCTCCTGCTGCATTCCGGTGCCCTCCTCCATCAAAATGTTCGCGGGCAAAGTCGTTGGCCGGAAAAGTACCCTTTGAACGGAAAGAGGCTTTAATCAAATCCTTCTTTTCAATAAACAGGGCACTAAAAATAATATTGCTTACCGAAAGGGGATAATTTACAAATCCCTCTGTATCGCCAGGTTGAAAGCCATGATCTTCAAGTTCTTTTTGGGAGAGCGAAATGATTGCCGTGCGGTATTCCGGGAAAACCTCCATCTTTTTGCTGAGGGCAAGTCCCAGTAATTTCATTCGCTCAGCGGAAAAATTGTGGTAGACATTAGACTGAATCTTTTCAACGTCAATTCCATACTCCATTAATTCGGCAATCACCCTAAAAGTGTGGGGATTGGAGATATTATGACTAAAGGAACCGGTGTCTGTCATAATTCCCGTATAAAGCGCTTCGGCTGCAGCTTTGTTCAAATAAGGGGTCAGCCCGGTTTCCTTAATGACGTCAAAAATGAGTTCGGCGGTTGAACTGTAATGTGTTTCGGAGATTAGATGATCGGCAAATGAAGACGGATTGGGATGATGATCGATAAGAATTTTGGGACCGGTAAATTGGAGCAGTTTTTTTTCCATCCACCCGGCTCTTTTGGGTTCGTTGAAGTCTGCACATATAAGCACTCCGGCATCATCCAGTTGTTTTTTGGCCTCCTTCTTTTGTTTATCGTAAACCAATATCTCCACGGGAGAGGAAAACCATTTAAGAAAAGCGGGATATTCGTTGGGTGTAATAACCTTAACTTCATGGCCAAAATTCAGGAGTACCTCACTTAACCCGATGGCTGAACCTATGGCATCCCCGTCGGGGTTTTCGTGGGGTACAACCACCAGGCGCCCCGGCTTGCTGCCCAAAAGCTCCCTTACCGATTCAATTGTCTCATTACCAGTGTTTTTCAAATCAAATTTAATTTAGAACTGACAAAGATATAAAATCTCCTACGGGGGCAAAGGCTATTTCCCCCAATTTTTGTTAATATTGCGGCCGGAAAAAAACATTAAAATTCATAAAATGGCAGGAAAACAAACATTAACCATGATTAAACCCACCGCATTTAAAAAGAACTATGCCGGTGCCATCCTGAAAATGATCAACGAAGAAGGTTTTGAAATAAAAGCGATGAAGCTTACAAGGCTGACTCCTGATCAGGCCAGCACTTTCTATGCGGTGCATAAAGGGAAACCTTTTTACGATTCACTGGTTGAATTTATGAGTTCAGGCCCCATCATTGCTGCGTTGCTTGAAAAAGAAAATGCCGTGGAGGCCTTTCGTTCTTTTATCGGTGCTACGAACCCGGAGAAAGCTGAAGAGGGTACCATCCGGAAACTTTACGGGACCGATTTACAGCAAAACGCCGTACATGGCTCCGACAGCGATGAAAATGCAGTTATTGAGGCCGGGTTCTTTTTCTCAAAGATGGAACGATTTTAAAGAGCCGGGTATTCCCTGTTTTTTTTGTGGGGGGAAACTCTTGGAAATGAAAGGGTTTCTCCTGAAAAGAACCTTCCGGGGAGCATCCGGATTAATGAAAAACAATTTTCATTACAATTTCTTCTCCGGCCTGTTCATTCATTTTATCCCGGATTTTCTCCCGCATCATCACCAATTCATTTTTCACGACCGCCGAACTTAATTCCACGTATAAAACGCCATGGGAAAGGTTAATGTTCCGGGTGTACCGGGCGATGGTTTTTCCGAGCAATGCTTCCCACGATTGAACAATGTCTACTTCCTTCAGTTTGCGGTCCATCTTCATTTCGCTGATGTAATCGCGAAGGACTTCGGACAGTGATTGGGTATTGTTTCTTCTCATGGCTTCTGTTTTATATTTCCTGAATCTACGTAAAAAATGCGAAAGCCGGTATCGTTTTTTTCAAGAATTTTATCGAGGTGTTCACGGTTGGTGTCGGTGATAAATATTTGTCCAAACTGATCGTTCGAAACCAGTTTGACAATTTGCTCAACCCTTTGGCGATCAAGTTTATCAAAAATATCATCAAGCAACAAAATGGGACTCATCCCCGATATTTCTTTCATGAATTCAAACTGGGCAAGTTTGAGGGCGACAAGGTAGGTCTTTTTCTGACCCTGCGAACCCAGTTTTTTAATGGGGTATGCATCGATATTAAAAACCAAATCATCTTTGTGAATTCCGGCTGATGTATGTTGGACGACGCGGTCTTTATGCAACGTTTCTTGAAGCAGTTTTTCAAAATCTTTTTCATAAAAATCGGACTGGTGAAGCAATCCCACTTCTTCATTTCCCTTTGAAATCAAAGTATAGTAGCGCTGAAAAACAGGAATCAGTTTCCGTATAAATTCGCGCCGCTCCGAAAATATCCGGTTGCCATATTCCACGAGCTGGGCATCCCACACCTCAAGTAATTCAGGTTCAAAATATCGGTCTGCGGCAAACTGTTTCAGTAAATTATTCCGTTGCATAAGGGCCCTGTTGTACTTCAGAAGGTCGTCGAGATACTGGTGGTTGAACTGAGAAATCACCCCGTCAATAAATTTACGGCGTTCGTCACTTCCGCCCAGAATAAGGTTCACATCCGAAGGGGTTATCATTACCAGGGGCAGTAAGCCAATGTGTTCGGCTAATCTTTTGTATATTTTGGTGTTGCGTTTAAACTGCTTTTTTTGGCCTTTTTTCAATCCGCAGGTAATCGATTCATGGGCCCCAAGCCGCTGGTAATCTCCGTTGAGCATGAAGAAATGCTCTTCGTGGTTAATATTGAACTGATCAACGGAGGTAAAGAAACTTTTGCAAAATGAGAGGTAATAAATGGCATCCATCAGGTTGGTCTTTCCAGCCCCGTTATTTCCAATGAAACAATTTAATTTGGGCGAAAATTCCACCCTGACATCTTTCAGGTTTTTGAAATTTACGATGGACAACTCTTCAATATACATAATCCCTTCATCAGCGTTATAAACTGCAAAATTAACGAAAAAACAGCGGGAATTACTGCTGAAGTTTAAATTAACGCCATTAACACTGTACTGTTGATTAATATTAAAATTTGTCCATTTGTTTTCAGCATTGTTTATAAAAAAAAGCTATTTTTGCGGCACAATTTTGAAAACGAATAGCATGGCGAAAAAGAAAGCTCCACAAGATGACAATTTGCATGAACTTGAGAGCGCGTTAACCAAAACGGAACATTTTATTGAGAAAAATCAGAACACCATCACCTACATTGTGGGGGGAATTGTTCTGGTAGTGGTTGCTTATCTGGGTTTTAACAAATTCTATCTTCAGCCGCGGGAAGACGAAGCTCAATCACAGATGTTTATGGCTGAAAGCTATTTTGAAAAAGATTCTTTCAACCTGGCCATTAACGGGGACGGCAATTATCTCGGTTTTCTCGATATCATCGATGATTATGGAATGACCAAATCCGCCAATCTGGCCAACTATTATACCGGTATTTCTTATCTCCATTTGGAAGAATATGAGATTGCCCTGGATTATCTGAATGATTTTGATACCGATGATTTGCTTCTGGGACCTATTGCTGAGGGGGCCAAAGGGGATGCCCTGCTCGAACTGGGAGAGCAGGAAAAAGCGTTGAAGCAATATGAGAAAGCCTATAAAATGGAGGATAATGAACTGACAACCCCTGTTTATATGATGAAGGCCGCTAACCTTCTGGAATCAATGGATGAACCCGAAGATGCCCTGGCCATTTACAAAGAAATAAAAGAAAAATATCCTGATACCAGTGAAGGCAGAAATATTGACCGTTACATTGCACGCGTTGAAATCAAACTGGGTTAAAGAGATTACCAAAGTATAATCAAACCCCTCGCATTCGGAGGGGTTTTTTATTGAAAAGAAATGGCAACAGAAAATTTATCGCAATACGATATTCATACAGTTCCTTCTGCCAAAAACATGCGCTTTGGCATCGTTGTGGCGGAATGGAATCTGCAGATTACCTCAGCCCTGGCAGAAGGAGCCGTGGAAACCCTCAAAAAACACGGAGCCAGTGAAGAAAATATTCTGGTAAAATTTGTACCGGGAAGCTTTGAATTGCCGCTCGGTGCGCAGTACTTTGCTGAAATGACCGATGTTGATGCTGTGCTCCTTCTCGGCTGCGTCATTCAGGGTGAAACCCGGCACTTTGATTACATATGTGACGGAGTTACGCAGGGAACTGTAGAACTGAATATAAAATACACTAAACCATTTGTTTTCGGCGTTTTAACTACCGAAAATGAACAACAGGCCTGGGATCGTGCCGGCGGAAAGCTCGGTAATAAAGGCGATGAAGCAGCCGTTACGGCCATTAAAATGGTGCATTTAAAGAAAAATTTCCGGCAGTCTTAACCCGCGGTTGTTTGCTTAACCAATAATTTACGCCCCTTGTAATTAACCTGGTTGATTTTTTTGAGTCCACTCCATAAAAAATCAATGCCACCGGAGACCCTCTAATATCTCATAATGTTAATTTTCTGATTTTTAAATCCCGGTTATTCTCTTTACTTTTTGGAGTAATCCTTTTTTATCGCAAAAAAGGGGACCTGCCTCTGCAAGCCCCCTCCAATAAACTAACTATTGTATTAAAAAACCAAAACTAATTTCTTCCCCCGGACCTTCGCTGCTGCCAGCGGGCGCGTCTTTCTTCCAAATACTTCTCGTATTTCTTCCACTGCGCTTCATTTAAAATTTCTTTCATCTTTGCATTCTGCTCTTCCCGCATCGCAGCCATCTTTTCACGCATACCTTCAGGACGACTGCCAGCACTCATTTCTTCCCGCATTGACCGCATCTTTTTTCCTGTTTTGAGGTTCAGTTCATAGACCTGCTTTTCCTGATCGGCGTTCAAATCAAGCGCTTCTTTAAGTTGTTCTGTCTGACGTTTGGCCATCTCTTCAGGATCAACTTCCCTTCGTGTAGGCTGCGAATGACTCAAATTTGCCGCCAGGGTGAAAATCATCAGCAAAATTCCAAATTGTTTCATTTTGTTTTTTTTTATGACTAATGTCCATTTGACTTTTTGAGACAATAATGGTTTAACCCCAATCAAAAAATGTTCACATTTTTTTTGCTGTGGTGTTCATCTTATGCTGAAAGGTAGACAATTTCCCATGAAAGGTGGGTTTGTATAGACCAAAACTGATTAAGATGGAAAAAAGATAAAGGGGAAAGGGGAAAAAATTAAATCTCAAAACTGATGCTTACTCCCATGATGTCGTTCGTGTTCCAATAATCCGGCTGCCGGTTTTTTTCAAAAATAATTTTAGCGTCTTACTGCTTTTGTTGATTATTCTCTTTCGGCAAACAAGCATTCGTAAAAAAAAAGAACCGGCTCAGCAAAACTGACCGGCTCTTTTTTTAATTAAAGATTCAATTTATTTTTTGGGTGACTGAATTCCCCGCTGTTTGGCCACCTCTTCAAGTCTTTTCTGGAATTTCGATTTCTTTACAGGTTTCTTTTTATTGACCTGCAATTGTGCTCTGATCTTCTTTTCATCGATAAACGACCGAATAATATAGGTTTGTCCGATAGTAATCACATTGGCCAGGAAATAGTAGTAGCTCAGTCCCGATGAATAGTTATTCAGAATGAAAAGAAACATCACCGGCATCAGGTACATCATGGTTTTCATTCCGGGCATTCCCTGGGAAGCAGTAGCTTGTTGATTCAGACGTGTGGAAATAATGGTTGTGATGGTCATTAGCAAACAAAACAAGCTCACATGATCACCATAAAACGGAATGGTAAAGGGAAGATCCATGATCGAGTCGTATGTGGAGAGGTCGTTTGCCCATAAAAAACTCTCCTGCCTAAGTTCAATGGAGTTGGGGTAGAAAAAGAACATGGCAATGAGGATGGGAAATTGCAGCAACATGGGCAGGCAGCCTCCCATAGGATTAACCCCGGCTTTCTTATACAGCGCCATGGTTGCCTGTTGCTTTTCCATGGCTTTATCTTTGCTGAATTTTTTATTCAATTCATCAATTTCCGGTTTTAAAGCCCGCATTTTGGCCTGTGAAACATACGATTTATAGGTAAACGGGAAAAGGACTGTTTTAATAAAAACCGTAAGCAGTAAAATAATGATACCGAAGTTCTCGATGTACTTCCTCAGGAAGTTGAACAGGGGAATAATGAGGTACTTGTTCACGGGCCGCACAATGGCGTAGCCGAGGTAAACCAGGCGCTCCAGGTCAATATCATACTGCCGGAGCGTTTGATAATGATTCGGACCAAAATAAATCTGCATATTGGTAGCTTCATTGCTTGTAGCCTGGTATGGGATGGCAATGTCGGCATGGAAATGGGCAAGATACTTCGGATCATCCTCTAATTTTTCGGAACGGACAAAAGCATTGGGGAAAGACTCCTCTGCAATAATGGTGGAATTAAAAAACAATTGCTTGAATCCAATCCACTTCACCCGTGTTGTAAGGTCTTCTTCATCCGATTTATTCTTTGACAATTCGTCTACATCCTCTTCATAAAACTTATAGTTGATATTGGTATAGCGGTCTTCTCCAAATTGCGATGGACGCTCCTGCCGGGGAACATCAAAAGACCAGGTAAAATTCAGGTAAGATTGATTCGAAGCAATGTATTGCTCCATACCTTGAATGTTCACATCAAAATCAACCATATAGGAATTGTACTTCATGGTATAGATATACTCCATAAATTTTCCGGGAGCAACCTCGAGGCGGAAAG
>CAYTDH010000091.1:0-12468 GCA_964436325.1 uncultured Tangfeifania sp. | reverse complement strand
ACCATTCCGTCGAGCAAACCATCAGCAGCTTCAATCTGTGCTTTTAAACAGTCGAGGTAAAACTGCCCGATCCGGTTAATCTGGTTTCCGAATTGTTCGGGATACATGCCCATCCAAAAAAGGGTATTCTCCTGACCGATTAAGCGGGCCAGGCATTCGGAGCATTCAATCATACTCCCGTAAACAGGGAAGTCAGGACGAAGGCTTTTCACGGTATCAATCCAGGGCGGGGAATTCCGTTCAAAACCATCTCCAACCCCCGCAATCTGGTTATCGCCTGATTCAAAATAGCGCCTTTTATCTGCCGGATCGTCAAATTCCAGTTTTTCAAGCTTTTCAATACTATCGATGTCCCAGGCCATAAATTCAGGCATGGGAAAATCAAATTTCTTTCTGACTGTTGTCAGGAATCCTGTTTTGACAACCACCTCAACATCATCTTCTTTAATGGTTTCAAACGGTTGAATCCGTGGGTCCATGTTGGGTGTCGTCACTATCCAATCGAGATCATAGTAATAATAAGGATTGGAATCTTCCGGAAGCTGAAGGTCTTTGATCCATCGCTGGATAAATTTTCCCCAAAAAAAATCACTGATGGGAACCCGGTCGGGCTCTTCATGCCTCAGCGCCTTGTTCATTCGGTCCAGTTTTAACAAACAGTTTGATGATCTTACCATTGCTTTCTATTTTCTATTATTAAAGACACTTTAATCACGCATGCCCCCTATAAAAATCCGCATATCATGAAGATTCATTAATGGTTCACAGGGGTGATCGCCTCAAAAAGTTCACCCAACGCTTTCTGATCAGCATTTCCTTCAATCCGGTACCGCTCCATCTGATTGACAAATCCTCCATACATGGCCAACGCCGCTTGCTCATAAAACCGGTTGATCGCCTGAATCCGTTCCGGCGTAAGTGCACGGAAATATCCCTCACCCGTTTCCACCGAGGACCTTAGGCGACAGGCCTCGATGGCTTCAAGGGCCTCACCAACAAAAGCTTTTTCAAAATTCATCTTTGGTTCTTTTGCCAGTACTTCTTTCATGGCGGACAAATGCTCAAATGGTTTTTTCAGGGATTCGGGCATTGCCGGAATTTCACTCTGGGGGGACGATACAGGGGCAGTAAGAGAGGGGAGAACAGGATAATCTGCCCCGGGAAGTTTTTCCGACCATCCCCCTGTCATGGTTATCCGCACGTGCGCCTCCATGGGCAGCTCATCGTATAAAAGTACCATTTCCCCGGAGGAATTATTTTTTATGACTTCTTCGTTGATTTCGGCTTTTGCAATAACAGGCCCTTCGTTCTGAACCGAGAGAAAGAGTTTCTTCTCTCCGAACCGTACAGGCTCTTTCTGAGTGTACAATGAAATGGACGGAGGAATAGAGGGACGCAAGATGAGCCGATCGGAGCGGTAGTCATAATCGAACAGACCGCGGATGGTTGCCGCGGGTATAGCAAAATTATCGATCATCACAGCTACACCCTCCGTCTGGAACTTTCCGGTATCGGACCATGGATTGCTGGTATTTTCACCAAACTGAGACCAGGGTGCATCCATCCTGAAATCTTTGGCCCATTTCATGGCCCGGGAAGCTGAACGATGAATGTCCTCAAATTTACCCAATCGCGCATACATCAATATCGCCCGTCCTTCAACGGTTCCCCAGACACCTCCGTTCACCCATTCCCCGAATTTATGGAATCCCCCCATTCCCGGACCGGAAGTATTCCCCCAACTCCAGTAAGTATCGTCCAATCCGGGGGCATTCGTCAAAAGAAAATCAAAAGGACGTATGTCGGGATATGCAGCAATCTGCTCATAAATTTTTTCAGCGGTAAGCTCATCTGCCACTCTTAATGCCACTGCATCTGCATTGGCTACTCCTTCGAGGTAACCATATTTTTCCTGGCCCAAAACCCCATGCTTTAGGCCGCCGGGTTCTACCGACTTCACAAAATAGCCGTCAGCAGCTTTTAGAAGCGATAAAGATTCGCGGGTCATTTTCCGGCGTTTTTCAATTTCCCTCAGCTGGAGTTCATTCCCGGTTATTTTGTACAATTCGGCCATCCGGTCAAGTGCCGCCAGGCAGGAAATGGAAAGGCCTGCCAGATAGCTTTTTCCAAAAGTACCATCGCTGAGCTGAACACCTCCAAAACTGGGGGCCAGCAAATTACTGGCAGGTCCAACGCGAAAAAGGTTATTCTCCGGATCACGGGTTCGTTCAATAAAATCGCAAGCGCGCTTCATTTTGGGTAAATAGTGCTTTATCTTTGCAGTATCCCTGCTTGCGAGAAGAATCTCCGCCTGCATAATCACTGCTGCGGCGGCCCCCTCATAATACCAGTCGTGAATCTTTACATTGCCATCCCCTTGTTTATAAACAATGAAATGGGGGGATGCGGCATCTCCCAGACTCCCGTCAGGAGCAACAAGATTGTAAGTATACGATGATTCATCGCTATGCAAGCCCTTTCGCTTGCCATCCCCCTGGTGCTTCCAGTGAAGGTCCCATGACCGCTGAAGCAATGAAAACCAGGGCTCCTGTAAAAAAGGCACAGCAGCATAAGAAAAACCATAGCTGTTTTGTATCCACCAGGCTCCCCAGCCGGCTCCTTCCTCCAGGGTATTCCATTCTGGCTGATAAACCATCGACAGGTTTGGAACGACCGGATTGGGGTGAAAAAAAGCAAAGGACTCGTCAATCAGGCGAAGGGATGCCAACTCCCCGTTCCCGGAACAAAACCGTCCATTATAATCATAATTCTCCTGCGAATAAATGTGCTCTGATCCAAAAATCAGGAGCAGGCAAAAAGTATATAGTAATCGTTTCATCTCAATATAATTAACAAGGTTTACTACAGGGTTCCTCCCAAACCCTTATTTTCTCTAAGGTCCCGAAAATTCAAGCTTTTGTCCTTTCTCTGTTTTAATGCATATAACCCCCATGGAATCGGGATGAAGCCTCTTCACCCTTCCGTCGGCATACCGGACATCTGTTTTTTCCCATGAAGGCAAAAACCGCAGCTCTCCACCCTGAGTGGACTCAATAATTACTTCCTGAACCACTCCGTTTTCGTTGCGGGCCGACACCAAAAACCCTCCCCGTGCCCTGAGCCCGGAAAATTCAGCATCCAGGGCCTCAGGCCAGGCCGAAAAAATTCTTATGATGTTATCTACGCTTTGAAGCAGAAATTCGGTAATAAGCCCCGCTACAGCAGTCTGCTCCGACATGTAAAAACCATGCGCCTGCCAGTAAAAAAGCCCGTTGGGCTGCTCCTTTCCTTTAAACCAGTTTTTGGTATCAAAATAAGCCTCGTCGGTCATGGACATACGTGCCCGGGCAACATTCAGCATAACCACCGAATTGTTTTTATTATAGCGGCTTTCTATCCACCGGATGGTCTCCTTAAACAATGCTTTCTCGTGTTCGGAAGAGAACCAGGAAATCTGCTCTGCGGGGAAAACCGGAACCACGGGGGTAATGATATTGTATCCTTCATCCCTCTCTCCCACTTTCACCACGCCGTTTGATACAGGGTACCAGGGCAGTTTAAGAAGGCTCTCCGACCAGGTCCGGATACGACCGGTGTCAATTCCGAGGTCCGTTGCTCCCTGAATGGCGGCATTCAGGGTGTGCCGGGCCCATGCAAGATCGTACGGACTGTTGTCCCAGCCAAAGGGCGTATGCTCAGGATCGACGCTGGGACCGAAAATCACTTTCCCGTTAACCTCCCTGCATTTCCCGATAAACGAAGCATAAAAGTCAGCATAATCCTTAATGACAGGATAGATTTTTTCTTTCATATAAACCGTATCCCGTGTATAAGCATAATGCAGCCAAAGGATATGACCAATATGACCTGCCGTTCCTATTCCATAACTCCATGGCATGAAAGCCAGTTGTCTGCGGTTGACACTGGTGCATTCCATGGGGTCGGGCTCAAAAGGCCAGAAGTTGTGGGGGGTTACTGCTCCTTCGCAATGGAAAACCGTACGTGCATACCAACGGGCACGGGGATGAAAATCGTTGACCAAATCAATAAACGGTTCGGCAAGTTCAGGGTGGTTCGAATTAAAAGCCGGCCAGAATGTCTGTTGTGCGTTATAATTCATCGTCCAGGTGCCATGCCATCCTGCTTTTTTATTGTAACCTCCCTGCAGTGCCACCGGATAAGCGCCTGGCCTGGAAAGGCAGCGCAAATAATAAGACTGCCTGTACCACCAGTTCTGCAAATCCGAATCGGCTATCTGAATTCCACTTTTGGCCCAAAACTCTTCCCAAATATCTTCATGGGCCTGTATGACCGCCGCAGGTGGTTGATCCAAAATAGCCTTCACCAGTTGAAGGGCATCCTCAAGAGGGTCCATAGATTCCCGGCTGGTAACCATGGCTACCGCATGTTTCCCTTCTCTGGATTCGAGTACCGTAACGACCTCCATCCCCGGGTAATCCTGATCGCCGGGAAAAACCTGTTTCACCGCAATGCCCGATTCTGTTTGAATTGGCTCCGGTTCAGGAAGAAAAGGTTGAGGGAACCCCTCCAAACGCAAAGGCCTTTCGGTTTCAAAATAAAACACATTCTTTTGAGCCAGCGCCCGGATAATGGTTTCGCCGGTTTGGGAAACAACAGAAACCTTGCCCCGTTGAAGATTGGTCACTGCCTTCACCGTTTCTCCGGTAGATAAAATACGCACCACAGCCGGAGGCGACTGGGTTGGGTAAGGATAATTCCAGCTTTCGGGTCTTCCGCCTCCTGTCCAGGAATGTGCCGGAACATCAACATCGAGCAACGGGAGATCATCTTTGGTAATCAAACGGGCATCCCAGGCATCATTCTTCGACAAATGCAACGTCAGGCCATCATCCTTCGAATAGATCAGGGCATTGATGTCTCCGTTGCCGGTAATGATACCATTGGTATCAATGTGGGCTACCGATGACTGAACAATAGCCGCGCGTTTTAAAGCTTCCGGATAAGGAATGGATTGAGCCAGAATTTCGCCCGAAAGGTTTAGGAAAAAAAGGCAGAAAAAAGTAATCAGGTAGTTTTTTTGTCTTGGTTTTATCATGGTCTATCGTTTTTTCTTATTCTGGTTTAAGACAATTCTCTTCCCGGAAGAGATAATTCTTTTCGCATTCACAAAAACATCAATTCCCATGGGTCTTGAAGGTGATTTCCTGAATGAGAAAATCCACGGAAAATCAGGATAAAACCAGAAAGCCACCTCCATTATTTTGAATATGACTTTCCGGTTATCAGAACATCATTCTATGTTAACGATTCATTCTTTGAATGAATACGCATTAGTTATATCCCGGATTTTGTTCTAAATTCGGGTTGACATCCATTTCGCTTTGCGGGAATGGCAACAGATAATGTTTGGAAGGATCAAATTTTCGTTTGGCTCCTCCCGGATCTTCAATGGTAGGAATATAGTCTTCTGCGGTTTTCCACCGCTTGACATCATTATACCTTCTCCCTTCAAGGGCAAGTTCCACTCTTCTTTCATGCCGGATACGCTCCCGCATCTGCTCTTTGGATAACCCATCGGGAAGAGGCGGCATATCCACCCTGTCCCTGATCTGGTTAACGGCAGAATATACGGATTCATCCGGGCCTGAAGCTTCGTTTTTGGCTTCTGCGTACATCAACAAAACCTCTGCATACCGCATAAGAATCCAGTCCTGGTCGCTGATGGTACTGTAGTCGATGGGCAATTTATCCCAGTTGCAATATTTAACCGGATTAAATCCAGTTCCCGAAATATTGTTATAGTTAAATCCCATTTTTTGTCCTGAAGAGTTAAAAACCGAATCTTCATGGGCTTTTACTGTCATCAGACACCTCGGGTCACGGTTCAGACGCCAGTTGGAGGGGTCATACAGCGGGGATGTTTCGATGGGAAGTCCGTCGATACATTCATAGGAATCCACCAGGTCTTTCCTCGGGTTGAGGACCCCGTGCCATGAGAAGCGAATATCCAGGTTATGGGTAATATCGGGTTCCAGGAATTTGGTTGAAAAGATAATCTCAGGATTATCCTTTTGCCCCACGGTTAAAAACAGGGTCCGGAAATCATCGTAGAGACTGTAAGTGTCTTCCTGGATAATCTGATTGGCCAGGTTTGCGGCTTCCCCCCATTGTTCATTATGGAGCAAAACTTTCGCCTTGAGGGCGATCGCTGATCCTTTTACGGCATGGCCATCGGAATAAGCGATGTTGGGAAGATTGGCAATGGCAAAATCGAGGTCGCTGATCACCTGATCGATAACTGCAGACTTCGGGCTTTGTTTCACCAATGCCTCTTCAATGGTAACCGGAGTCGTATAAAGAGGCACCCCACCATAATGTTCGGTGAGGGTAAAATAAAACAGGGCCCTTAAGAATTGCACCTCAGCTTTATATTTATTCAGCTTGGATTGGTCCAGTGGTGTTTTGTCGATATTGTCCAGGAAAAAGTTACAGGAACTGATGCCCCGGAAACAATCGCTATAAATGGTGGAAACCATACTACCGGAGGTAGGTTCAATATTGCCCTGGGCCAATGACATCACTGTTCCCCAGGCATCACCTGCCATCACGTCAAATGAACCGTCTTTATGTCCGAACGTCCAGCAGCGAAGCCGGGCATATACCCCCGCCAAAGCCATATCGGCTTCTTTTTCGTTTTGCCAGAAGACCTCACTCGATATTTGATCAAGGGGATTCTTTTCAAGAAAATCGGAACACGAAACAAAATATATGGCCAAAAACGCGAGAATGAGTTTTTGGGAAGTACTTTTTAAAATTTGCTTATTCATAATTTAGCGATTTTATAGTTTAACCTTAATTCCTAAAGCAAAAGTCCTCAATTGCGGATATACGCTGTAATGCCCGGTGGATACCCTTTCCGGGTCGGCTCCGGGATATTCTGTAAAGGTGAGCAGGTTATCCCCTGAAAAATAGATTTCGGCATTTTTCAGTCCCATGTTTTGCGCAAAAGCAGAGGGTAATGTATAACCGATACGCAGGTTTTTTAACCTCAGGTAGGAAGCATTCTCCAGGTGGAAGGTCGATTCAGTACCTTCCACAGGCTTGTAGCTCGACCAGGAGCCGCCCCGGTAAATGGCAGGATATTCATTGGTCGATCCCGGTCCGGTCCATCGGTTATTCACCAGGTCCATCGTGGGAGGAGATCCCTGGGTAAAGGGCGACAATCCCCAGTTCAGAACATAATTTTTCAACCCTGAAACGCCCTGGAAGAAGGTAGACACATTGAAATTCTTCCAGGAGAGGTTGAGACTTCCACCATAATGAAAATCGGGGAATCGGCCGTCAAAAACCCTGCGGTCATCGGCGTCTATCACTCCGTCATCGTTTTGATCTTTAAACTTCAGGTCACCGGGCTTGGGCCCGAAAGGATGCTCCGGACCATTATCAATTTCATCCTGATTCTGGAAAATGCCGATCCATTCGGTCAAATACCATGAGCCATAAGGAAGGCCTTCCTGAACCGTATTCCGCCCGTATGAAGGACTGATGATATCGATCACCTCATTTTTGTAGGTCGATAAATTCAAACTGGCATTGTACCTGACATCACCGATGGTGTTGTTATGGCCCAGTTCAAAATCCCAGCCGGTATTTTTCATTTTCCCCCCGTTTACGGTGGGTGCTGACAATCCAACACTTGCCGGCACCGGAACTTGATAAAGAATGTCATCGGTTATTTTATCGTACCAGTCGGCGGTTAATGTAACAAGCCCACTCTTGAAACTGACATCAATTCCAAAGTCGGTAATGGATGTTGTTTCCCAGCGCAGGGTTTTGTCAACCAGCCGGGTTAGTAGCACCCCTGACTCAAGGGAACCGAAAGGATACGAAGTGGTGGACAACACATCCTGGTAAGGATAGGTTCCCACATTCTGGTTCCCGAGCTGACCCCACGAAGCCCTCAGTTTTAAATTATCCATCCAGGTAATGTCCTGCATAAACGGTTCTTCAGAGAGTCTCCAGCCTGCAGAAAGTGAGGGGAAAACTCCCCAACGGGTATCCGGTGCAATTCTGGAAGTTCCGTCATAACGGACATTGGCTTCAAAAAGGTATTTCGATCGGTAATTGTACGCCAAACGTCCGAACAAGGACTGAATGGCCCATTCACTGGCAGTCCCGCTGTTTGATTGATTTAAAGTGGAACCGGCATTGATCTCCTTCAGGCTATTTGTCGGGAAATAGACCCTTGAGGCAAACAAACTCCTGTAATTTGCCGATTCCTGGTTATAGCCTGCAAGAACATCCAGTTTATGGCTTTCGTTAAAGGTTTTCCGGTAATTCAGAGTGGAGTATAATGTAGTCATGAAAGAGGTACTCATATTGTCTCTGACACCAAGATGCCATACGGCGCCATTATGAGCATAAGAACCATCCTTGAAGAAATAGTTATCCACTTCATGTTCATGGTTTTTGTTAAAACTGTAATTGAAATCCACTGCTCCTTTCGTATACCAGGTTAAATCATTGGTAAGGTTCACCTCAGCATACATTTGCGGCCGGGTAGCATAGGTGTTGGTCGTGTTTGACCCGGCAGCAAGAATAGCATCGGGGTTCCTGACCGTCCACTCTGCAATGGCATTGCTGTACCGGGCAACATAACCGGTTGAACCATCGGGCAGGGTCATGGTCGGAGTGTAGTTGGGACCGGGAGCAAACGCATGCATAATAAAATACGCTTCCACATAAGCGCCCTGGACATCCTGTACCCGGTCTTTTCTTAAGGCCTGTAGGTTTCCACCTACTTTTAACCAGTCGGTAATTTTGGTGTCCACCGTCATACGGATATTATACCGCTTAAAATCATACAAGTCAACGATACCTCCCTGGTCGAGAAAACCGGCTGCCACATTGAATGATGTTTTCTCATTTCCGCCATTCACGCTCAGGTGATGGTTATGAACAAAGGCCGTTTTAAAGATATGGTCCACCCAGTCGAAATTGGGATAGTTGACCGGATCATCCATGTTATTCCGGAAGGCAGTGATCTCTTCCTGCGTAAAGTAGGGTTGAAGTCCGATTCGTTCATTGGCTTCATTCCACAACTCCATGTAATCGGCTGAATTGGTAAGCAAATCGGGCAGGCGGGTGGCATTTTGGGCTTCAAAGGTCACATGATATTCCACCGAAACGGGTTGTATCCTGCCCCGCTTGGTAGTGATCAAAATCACTCCGTTTGCAGCCCGTGCACCGTATATGGCAGCAGAGGCCGCGTCTTTCAGGACAGAAACCGACTCTACATTGTTGGGGTCGAGATCGGTAATACTCCCCTGAACCCCGTCGATAAGTATGAGCGGGCTGCTGCCCGTACTGCTGAAGGTGCCCAAACCGCGAATCCGCATTTCGGCAGCATCATCCCCGGGAGTACCTCCGCTCTGGGTTATCTGAAGCCCGGAAACTTTCCCCTGCAGGAGATTCTGAACGTTGGGAGTTGTTCTTTTGGTCAATTCCTCAGATCCCACTGCAGCAACCGAACCAGTAAGATTGGCTTTCTGCCGGGTACCATATCCGATGGCTACCACCTCTTCCAGGCCAATGGTTTCCTCTTCCAGGGTGACATCAATGGTGGTTCGGTTTCCTACCTCCTCTTCTACGGTCTGCATGCCCACAAAAGAGAACACCAGAACGGCATCCGGAGGAACATTGTTTAGCGTATACTCCCCATCAGCATCGGTAATGGTTCCCCTGGTCGTCCCCTTAACCACAACCGTTACCCCTGTTAAGGGTTCTCCGCCGGAATCGGTTACCTGGCCGGAAACAGTACGTTGCTGCTGCATGTTTTCCCCCTTCCAGAAACCATAATTGCCGGGTGATGACCCTGGCTTTTTGAGAAGTATCAGATTATCATTCCTAACCTCAAATTCAACTTCTTTTCCCTTAAACAGCTGTTTCAGAACCTGTTCAACAGTTTGATTATTCACATCCAGGGATATTTTCCTTTCCACATCCACCTGCTCACGCTGATAGAAAAAGCGGAATTCGCTCTGATCCTCTATCTGGCGCAATACAAATTCCACACGTTGGTTTTTGATATCCAGCGTAAATTTGGTATTCTGGGAATATACCGACGCAGAAACCTGAACAAAGCAGGCAATAACAAGAATCAGTGTGATCTTCATCGTTCTAAACAATTTTCGGTATTTCCCGGGAAAACCCGGAAAATTTCCATTTTCATTTTTTTTCATACTTTTGCAAGATTAAATGTTAGAATTATTGGTGTGACAGCACCTTTTTTAACGCATTTCAGAAGCAGGTGTGACAGCACCTGCTTTTTCGGTTTAATACAGTTTTATTCAGTTCATCTCATAGGCATTTGTTTTTTACTATTTTTGGTTAATTATAACTTTCTGTCCACTTATCCTGTAGGTAATGGGGATGGTTTCACGGAGTAGGTCCAGTACTTCAAAAATGGTCTCATTGTGAATGGTTCCGTCATAATGGTAATCGAGCACGATATCATCATCCACCTGAACATTTACTCCGTATTTACGCTCCAGCAAAACAAAAAGTTCCTTTAAATTCATATTGATGAAAATAAGCTGGTTATTTCTCCATGCTGTATACATTTGAGGCCTGACCCGGTGAAGGGTTGATTTGCGGTCCAGTTTATTGAAAACCAGTTGCTGACCGGGTTCAAGAAACCTGCCAGAGGAGGACTTCGCATTTTCAGAAAAAGCCACTCTGACCTTTCCGGATTCTATGGTGGTAACAACCTGGTCATCTTCAGGGTAAGCTTTCACGTTAAACCGGGTGCCTGTAACATGCACATGGTAAAAAGGAGTATGAACAACAAAAGGTTTTTGAGCATTGGGAGCCACATCAAACCAGGCTTCACCGGAAAGGTAAACCTCGCGCTGCCTCGTCCCCTTATTTTGGGTGTATTTTATCTCTGAACCAGAGTTGAGATAAACCATGGTACTGTCAGGCAGGATTACCTGGGAAATAGAGCCTTTGGGTGCGATAGAAGTATACCAGGTAATGGGATCTTTTTGAAAATGAGTGATTAATAATCCGGCAATAAGTCCGACAACCAAAACGGCTGCCATTTTCATAAAATTCACGGAAAGCCTCTGGAGACGGCCCCCTTTTTCCGTTTTTGCCAGGTTGATGCGGTGGTGTATTTGGTTCAGCATTCCCGAGGGGTCATCTACTCCCTCGTTTTTCTTATCCCATTTCTCCTCCCTCCAAATATCATAAAGAATGGGGTGCAATTCAAGATGATTGTAGGGGTCACGGAACAACTCAATCGCGTCTTTCAGTTCATCGGGGTTGCTGCGGTTCGCAACGTATTTCTCAACACAGGCTCTGATATTACTTCCTTTATTCATTCCTCTTTCACTTGTAAATCCCCGGAAAAGGGATGGAAAAACCCCCTTCCCGCAAAGGAAGGGGATCCTTCTTTTGTTAACCAAACTAAACTAAACTGTGAAAAGCGATTTATCATGAAATTCAATCGTTTTATAGTCTGTTTTTAAGTAATACGGGGAAAGATGATGATCCCCCCAAAAAAAAATAGCTTTTTTTAGCCCGGATGAAGAAAAAAATGTATGACGAAAATTTAAGGCGGCATTCCAGGAAAGTTTTTTGAATGAAAAAGCCGCCATTACCGGTCATACAGGATAAAAAAACACCAAATCAACCCAAAAGCCATAAAAAAAGCATAACCGGAAGAACCTCCTTCCCCAGTCTGAATTTGATGTGCTTCAGGGCCAGGTTTATTTGATTTTCCACGGTTTTTTCGGTAATGTCAAGCTGACAGGCGATCTCTTTGTACGACAATCCTTCCTGACGGCTTAGAATGTAAATATTTTTCCTTTTATCAGGAAGTTCTTGTACTGCCCGGGAGATGTCATCCTGTAATTTTTCAAAATCGGCTTCATGATTGAACTCCATATTGGTTGTTTCAAAAAATTGCTCCAGGTGCTCACGATATTCCTTATCGCGCATTCTTGAGCGAAGCTGGTCAATAATTAAGTGGTAAGAGATGGTAAAAAGAAAAGATTTAAACGATTTGGAAGAATCGATTTGAGCCCGCCGCATCCATATGCGAAAAAAGACCTCCTGGACTATTTCCTGGGCATCTTCCCTGTTTTTAAGCAAAGAAAAAGAGAAACAGAAAAGTTTATCTCTGTATTTGTGAAACAACTCATCGAAAGCTTCCACATGATTTTTCTGAAGTTGTAACACCAGATTTTTATCGTTTTTCTCTGAGAAGCAAGTCATGTCCCCGAATAATTTGCGACAAATTAAGAAAATAACCTAAATATGTAAAGTCTTCATGCCATTTATTCAAAAATCTTTTTGAGCTTTTGGAAAATTTACCCGAAAAACAACCAAAAAAGGACCGGTTTTTGTTTCATGTAAAAAAAAGATAAATGAAACGAGCCATGATCCGTCGGCTGACGGAACACACAGGAAAATGTTTATATG
>CAYTDH010000090.1:0-12468 GCA_964436325.1 uncultured Tangfeifania sp. | reverse complement strand
TATTGAAATAAAAGATTTGACCCGGATTATTCGCGAACAGAAAAAAAAGCAATAAAAAGACTCTTCATCAGCCTTTTCTTTCAAAAAGCACCCTAAAGAGAAGTATATCCGGAAATGGGAATAAAATTTTAAAATCGGGCATATGGTAAAAAAAATCTTTTAATTTTGTACGTGCTTGAAAAACAGGATTAATCTATGCTAAATAAAGCCAAAGCATTTCTTTTTTTACTTGTCCTGACGATTGCAGGAATCCCTTCTGCCGGGACAGAAACGGGAGAGCAGCAAAACAGCAGCTCCCACGAACCGGTACATTCAAAGGAAAAATTTAATGCAGGAGAATTTGTAATTGAGCATGTTCTGGACGCTTATGAATGGCATATTGCCACGTTTGGCGAAACCCATATCAGTATTCCCCTTCCAATAATCCTGTACAGCAACCATCCTGAAATCCACGGAGGTCAAAAACTTCATCTCTTCTGGTCGTCCAAATTCCATCACGGACATCAGGATTACCGCGGATTTCGTATTTCAAAAAACGAAGCATTCAAAGGGAAAATTGTAGAGTTGGATGATGAAGGAAATGAAATAGGCAGACCCATTGATCTCTCGCTGACCAAAACCATTGCAGGAGCAATTGTTTCTGCTGTTATCTTGTTTGCCCTGCTTTTTTCTGCGGCTGCAAAGGCACGGCAAAACAGCGGAAGAGCCCCTTCAGGTACCCAAAACCTCATCGAACCGGTTGTTATTTTTATCCGTGACGAAATTGCCAAACCTTCCATTGGAGAAAAAAATTATAAAAAGTTTCTGCCCCCCCTCTTAAGCCTTTTCTTTTTTATCCTGTTGAACAACCTGCTGGGATTAATCCCTATTTTTCCCTTCGGGGCAAATGTGACGGGGAACATCTCGGTCACCCTTGTTTTGGCCCTTTTTACTTTTTTCGTCACCAATATCCGGGGGAACAAACACTACTGGAAAGAAATTTTCAATCCCGATGTGCCTTTATGGCTTAAAATCCCCATCCCCTTAATGCCCATCCTGGAATTAACGGGCATGTTTACGAAACCTTTTGTTTTGATGGTGCGTTTGTTTGCCAATATGCTGGCGGGCCACCTCATCATTACCGTATTTTTGAGCCTGATTTTTATTTTCAGCAGCCTGATGGGACCTGCAGCAGGGTATGCTGTCAGTCCCATTTCCATTGCATTTTCAATATTTATCGAGCTGCTCGATGTGTTGGTTTCGTTTATCCAGGCGTATGTTTTTACCCTGCTTTCGGCCATCTATTTTGGAATGGCCTCTGCAGAAGATCACTAATATTAATTTTAAAATTAAATGCTATGTTATCAGCTATTTTAAGTGTATTGCTACAAGCGACAGAAGCTGCAGCCAGGGCCAATTTTGCGGAATTTGGTGCCGCTTTTGGTGCCGCTTTTACTGCCATTGGGGCAGGTTACGGCATTAGCCGTATCGGTTCCAGTGCCATGGAAGCCATCGCCCGGCAGCCCGAAGCCAGTGGAGACATCCGTTCGAACATGATTGTTTCAGCAGCATTGATCGAAGGCGTTTCTTTTTTTGCCGTCATCGTCTGTGCACTGGTTCTGTTTGTTTAACGATCACATGAAAGCAGCACCCACCGGGATTGCCGGGGGTGTGCTTTCCTTTTGAACTGAAATCTTAAATAGCACAAATTATGGAATTAGTTACGCCCAATGCGGGTACGATTTTCTGGATGGTCATCATTTTTGGCCTGGTGGCTTTTATCCTCAAAAAATTTGCGTGGAAGCCTATCCTAATGGCATTGGATGAAAGGGAAGGATCAATCGAAAATGCCCTTAACGCAGCCGAAGAAGCACGGAAAAAGATGGCTGAATTAAAAGCAGGTAATGAAGAACTGCTGGCTGAAGCACGCAAAGAAAAGGAATCCATTTTGCGTGAGGCCTTGACGCTCAAAGAAAATATAATTGCCGAAGCCAAAGAAAAAGCTTCGGCTGAAGCTCAGCGGGATATTGCGCATGCGCGGAAACAAATTCAAAATGAAAAGGCTAAAGCCCTCAACGAAATGAAAAAACAGATGTCTGAAATATCCCTGATGATTGCCGAAAAACTCATCAGAAAAGAGATGGCCGACCAGAAACAGCAGCAGGAGATGGTTAACCAGCTCATTGAAGAAATCAAACTAAACTGATTGAAATGGATGAAAGTGCAATTACGGTAAGGTATGCCAAAGCCCTTTTTTCCGCTGCAAAAGAAAATGGGGCCCTGCCAGAGGTTAAAGACGACATGGACAACGTATCGGCTGTGTGCAGCGAATCGGGAGAATTTAACCTGTTGTTGAAAAGTCCGGTGGTTAATACTTCTGAAAAAATCCGAATGATCCAGCTTATTTTCGGGGAAAACATCAGTAAACGCTCCCTGAAACTGCTCGAAATGGTCATCCGTAACAACCGCGAAACCTTTATTCCTTCCATTGCACGTTATGTACTCACCCTCATCCGGAAAGACCAAAATATTAAAACGGCTGTACTCACCACGGCCACAAAAATGGCCCCAGCCCTTCTTCAACAGGCCGAAAAACAATTTGAAAAAGAACTGGGCACCAAAGTAGAGCTTTCAGGCCGGGTAAACCCACACATCATTGGCGGCATTATTTTGCGCATCGACGACCAACAAATTGATGCCAGCATCTCAAAAAAGCTTAAACAGTTGAAAAATAAGATGTTAAAAACAGAATTGTAAACCAGAACCGCAAGAAGCAAATACAAAAAAGATGACAAACATTAAACCAGCTGAAATATCTGAAATTCTGAAACAACAACTTGAAAATTTCAGAACTGATGCTGAACTGGAAGAAGTAGGCACCGTCTTACAAGTGGGCGATGGAATTGCCCGGATTTACGGGCTTTCAAATGTAGAGTCCAACGAAATGATTGAATTTGACAGCGGCATCAAAGGAATTGTTTTAAATCTGGAAGAAGATAATGTGGGCGCAGTACTTCTGGGCCCTTCGGAGGTAGTAAAAGAGGGAGACACGGTCAAAAGATTGCAACGCATCGCCTCGATATTTGCAGGTGAAGGATTGCTGGGAAGGGTGATAAACACCATCGGCGAACCCATTGACGGAAAGGGTCCACTGGGAGGAGACTTAGTAGAACTGCCGCTGGAGCGGAAAGCACCGGGTGTGATTTACCGTCAACCTGTTAAACAACCCCTGCAAACCGGACTAAAAGCCATCGATGCCATGATTCCCATTGGCCGTGGACAGCGGGAATTAATCATTGGTGACCGTCAAACGGGAAAAACAGCGGTTGCTATCGACACCATTATCAACCAACGCGAAAATTTTGAAAAAGGGGAACCGGTTTATTGCATCTACGTGGCCATTGGCCAAAAAGGCTCCACCGTTTCCAACATCGCTTCTACCCTCGAAAAGTACGGAGCCATGGATTATACAATTATCGTTTCATCCACAGCTTCCGATCCGGCTGCCCTGCAGTTTTACGCTCCCTATGCCGGAACTGCAATAGGAGAATTTTTCAGGGATACAGGCCGTGATGCGCTGATTATTTTCGATGACCTCTCCAAACAGGCGGTTTCTTACCGCGAGGTATCGCTTCTGCTTCGAAGACCCCCCGGCCGGGAGGCATATCCGGGCGATGTCTTTTACCTTCATTCCCGTTTACTTGAAAGAGCTGCCAAAATCATTGAATCGGACGAAATCGCCCGTCAGATGAACGACCTACCCGATGTGCTGAAAGACAAAGTGAAAGGTGGAGGATCGCTCACTGCCCTGCCCATCATCGAAACCCAGGCAGGCGATGTCTCCGCATATATCCCTACCAATGTGATTTCCATTACCGATGGACAAATTTTCCTGGAATCCAACCTTTTTAATTCAGGATTCCGTCCGGCCATCAATGTGGGGATTTCAGTTTCGCGCGTTGGGGGCAATGCCCAGATTAAATCCATGAAAAAAATGGCCGGTACGCTGAAGCTGGATCAAGCCCAGTACAGAGAACTGGAGGCTTTTTCCAAATTTGGCTCCGACCTCGATGCCGCCACCATGCGTGTGCTGAACAAAGGACGAAAAAACATGGAAATTCTGAAGCAAAAGCAATATTCCCCCATGAAAGTGGAACACCAGATTGCCCTGATTTATTGTGGAGTGAATGAGCTTCTCAAATCGGTGCCCATCGAAAAGGTCAAAGAATTTGAGAAAGAATTTCTGGAATTAATGGAAATGGAACACCGTAAGGTGCTGAATGAATTGAGGCAGGGAATTCTGAAAGAAAAACAGGAAAAAATCCTCCGTGATGTGGCAGCGGAAGCAGCCGCCAAATTTAATGAAACGCCATAATTCCTCTTTTCCGGAACCGGGCAAACAAAAACACGAAGAGTATGACATTATTTCACTCAATTACATATAAATGGCTGGTTTAAAAGAGATACGCACCCGCATTGGATCAATAAAAACAACCCGTCAGGTAACCAGTGCCATGAAGATGGTTTCGGCTGCCAAGCTGAAAAAAGCACAGGATGCCATTTTACAGATCCGCCCCTATGCGGAAAAACTGCATGAAATATTGGTTTCACTCAGCTCCAGCCTCGAAGAAATCAAAGACTCCATCTACACTAAAGACCGTGATCCGGAAAAGGTGCTAATCGTTCTGATTGCTTCCAACAGAGGATTGTGCGGCGGGTTTAACCTTAATATCTCCAAAAAAGCAGTAGAACATGTTCATAACAACTACAGCATGCAATACCAACTGGGCGATGTTCATTTTTTATGCATCGGAAAACAGGGTGAGCGGCAAATCAAATTACGGGATATGGAAGTAACAGGGAGCAGCCATGATCTGTTTGACCACCTCGATTTCGACCATGTGAACGAATTGGCAACAAGCATCATGAAAGCTTTTGCTGATGGCGTTTACGACCGGGTTGATTTGGTTTACAACCAATTTCAAAACGCAGCGGTTCAAATCAATGCTGCCGAACAATTTCTTCCAATAGAGATGGAGAAAGAAGAAAACCCCATAAATGGCTCCGGATACATCTTTGAACCCTCCAGGGAATACATTGTCCGCGAACTCATTCCGCGATCATTGAAAATTCAATTCTACAAAGCCTTTCTCGATTCACACGCTGCAGAACACGGAGCACGTATGACGGCTATGCATCAGGCTACCGAAAATGCCACGGAATTGCTGAAAGACCTGACCCTGCAATACAACAAAGAACGGCAGGCTTCCATTACCAACGAAATTCTTGAAATTGTAAGCGGCGCAGAAGCACTCAATGGCTAATCCTCATCTGGATCTCCCTACAACCACTAAATGAGTAGCCGGCTGAAACCCGAACTTCATGGCTCTTTCGCGAAATTCACCAATTTGGGGTTTCATCTGGTCATATTCCTCCCTGTTCTTGATTTGTTCAAGGGCCTGCTCCATCTTTTTTACCCTTGATTCCAACTCGTCCTGGTTATTCTCAGCAGAGACCTCCGGATTGTATTCAAAGAAGAACTGCACAGGTATCGAAGCGGTTTTCAGCATTTGCAAAATGGCATCCCGGGTGAATGTTTCCCGGTGACAAATGCCCATCATCCGATCAATCCTGCTTTTAAAATGGTGGTACATCCGGTGCACCTGTTGGGCTTCATTCAAATGATCACTCACCAATTCATTGATTATAATCCACCCTCCGGGTTTGGCCACCCGTTTCATCTCTTTAAGCCCTTTCTTTATTTTCGAAAGGTGATGCAGGGCCATGGAAATGCTGACCACATCAAACCGGTTATCGTCGAAAAGAATCTCTTCTGCTTCCATCTTCAAAAAGGTAAAAGTAGGATAATTCTCCCGTGCTGCTTCGAGCGATTCCGGATGCGGGTCAATACCAGTAATATCAGCCCCGGGAAAAGCCTGAACAAGTTCATAAATAAAGGCTCCCCGGCCTGTCCCCACGTCAAGAACAGTGTCTATTGCGATGTCCATAAAATAATTTCTGAATGCCTCCATGCTTATTGCCATATTGGTTTTGTCATCCTTTTAAGGCTTAAATATACCGGAAACAAAAATAATAAAAGGGTTGTTTTAAACCATCTTCCTTTTATATAAGAAGAAGAAAAGCAGACAAAGCGGTAACAATAAAAACAAAAGCCCGGTAGGCTTTATCAGGAATTTTTTTCACCATCCATACTCCTAAGAACGCTCCGGCAGCAATACCGGGAAACAAAATAAGATCGAGCTTCAGCGTATTCCAATCAATGGTTTCCCAAATAAATATATGCAGGGGAAATTTAGAAAGATTAATGATGAGGTAAAACCAGGCAGCGGTGCCGATGAAAGTATTTTTGGGAAGATGCATGGCCAGAAGGTAAATGGCAAAAATTGGTCCTGCTACATTTCCTATCATGGTGGCAAAGCCGCCCAATACGCCCATCAGGGCTGCAAACCACCATGTGTCGGGAAAAAGGTTCCGCCCTTTTTGGCGGTCTTTCCAAAGCATGAGTCCAATGCATAAAAATACCAGGATAGCAATGAGGTTTTTAAACCACTTATCATCCACCACTTCACCCACCCAAAGGGCGATCCCAATTCCGGCAAAAGCCCAGGGAAGCAGTTTCCACAGATGATGCCACCGGGCATGACGGTGATAATAGGCCACTCCAAACCAATCGGCCATCATCAGGATGGGCAACAAAATACCGGTAGAAGCTTTTCCACCAAAAATAAGAGCCATTGTGGGTACCACAAACATAGAAACACCGGGCACACCCACTTTCGACATGCCGATAAGCAAAGCACACCCAAACAAAAGCACCCATTGCAACAACGAAAATTCAATCATCTTCCGGGATTTACAGCAGTTTATCCATTAAAAAAGCCGGGAAATACCTATCCCCTCTGGAAAAGAATCCTTTGGCTTAAAAAATTTTTCCTTCCAGATCATGCAATTCCTCATCATTGATCTCTCCGAACCAATCGCCAAGTTTCCGGCGGGCTTTTTGCCGTATCTCTGGCGTTATATTTGATGAAACCTGGGAGAGGGCAAAAAGCAAAACACCCAAATCGTCGGAGTAACCAATAAGCGGTGCTAAATCAAAAATAGCATCAGCAGGAAGAATAAAATAGCCAAGGGCTGCCGCAATGGAAAGCTTGGTTTTCACACTAACCTGCTTATCGTTCATCACATAATACAAAAGCAAAACGGCATAAACTACCTTTGCCCCTGCCGTCCTGGAAAACTGGCTAATCTTTTTCCAGAGCGACTCTTCCGAAAAATATTTCCTGTACAAATTATCTGTCACGAATTGTATTCCCCTATCAGGTTCGGTTTTTTTCTAAGGGCAAAAATAGCAGATTTTTTTCGGTAAAAAATAAGAATCAGAACAGAACCCAAAAATAGCAACAACCCAAAACACCGTTTGTTGCTTTTTAATCTTCACAATTCTTCTTAGTATTTGTTACTTCGCAGCAATTTTCCCTGAGAGATTAAACGCTAAAGCTAGTCCTACCCACAACGAGTTAATTCACCGGGCTGAAGCACCGGTGTAAAAGAGATTCCCTCACCCTGTCACGGCAAGCCGGCCTTGGGTTTATTCTTGCCAATCACAGGTAAGTTTCATTGTCATTTATTCATCATGCCCAATTTTTTTTCGTGGGGTCTCGGAATGACCTCCATTAAAAAAAGAAGCCCCGAAAAAATCCGGGGCGCCTCTTCTGTTTTCTGATTTTTCGTTTTTTCAGGCATCAGGGCCAGTTCCATCACAGATGCCAAACTGCACTGGTATGAGCATCCTTCCTTTTTGCAAGATTCAGAACCCCCTGCCTCTTCCATAGCGGGGGCAATTCCATCCTCCTCTTCGGCCATTTCCTGCATATCCCTGCCGTCCATAACCGTTTGGGCGGTTAAAACCTGCCTGGCAAGGACCCCTCCCGCGTCCACGGGCATAAGCCTGCCCTTGTCCGCGGTAATTATTCCGGGCATGCAGCAATTCATATTCTTTTTGCTGCTCTTCTGTTAACAAACCTTTAACCGCTTCGCGATGGGCATTTACTTTCCGCAGCATTTCCCCCCGGATATCATTTTTCTCAATTGCATCTGCAGTAGACCTTCTTTTTTCCCTCAATTCAGCCATCGCTTCCTGGTGGGTCTCTTCCATCTCAGTAATCTTCTCCTGCTGTTCCGTACTCAGGTCAGTAATAAAGTCAATGCAATACCTTGCCTGATAATCATATCCATAACCATAACCATTGCGCGATCCGTTTCCATTTCGCCAGCCCTGAGCCGGTAAGCTGATTGCAGTTACCATCAGGGCCAAAAACATCCAATAAAATTTTCCTGCTTTCATGTTCTTAAAAATTTAAATTTGTTACCAATTCTGAATCCCCTTTTCAACCCCAGGGTTTTCAAGGGGTAATTCTATTTTGTCTTCCCCTGCGGGGGAGTTCCACATCCTCATTATTTCTCAGCACCGACATAAAAATGGCGTTCAGTTTCTCCTGCTGATCTTCATTGCATTCCTGCCTCATGGCAAGATAATAATCTATGGTTTCTTTTTTTATCAGCCGGTGCAAGTCGCCAATCTCACGGGCTATGTTATCGAGTTTTTGGGGGTCGGGATTTATTCTCCCCAACTCTTCTACCATCTCCACCCGCAGAGCCTCCAGTTCATGAGAAATCTGCCAGGCCGTTCGGTTAAAATTCCGGTTCAATGTTCTAAAAACATCCATTTGTTCGGGTTGAAGATTCAGTTCCTGCCTGAAGAAGCGGGTTCGCCGCTGGGCAGGTACTTCAATAGCTTCTTCCTCGATCTGTTCCATTCTTTTTTTATCCTGCTGTTTATGGTAAAGGAATGAAAGCCCCATCGAAAGGTTGGTGGCCACTAATATAGCAATGGTCCAAACAAGTGTCCGGTATTTATTTCGTGTTATCATCGTCTATTCCATTAAAAATCCTTCAATCGGCTCTGTTTCCATTTCATTCAAATAAGGTATCATCTGCTCTTCGGGATAAGAAGAAGCAGTGAATTTCCCCTGAGAGGGCTGACCAATTTTTATTCCGCCATAGATTCCGGCCAGAAGCAAAATCGTAAACAGTGCCGGCTGTAAAATCCGGATTAGGACCGGCTTTCTTTTTCCATCAGCACTTGCTGCAGCCTGCGCTTCCATGCGCGCTTTCAGGCGGGTATAAAAGAAAGGATTCACCTCCGGGGATTTTTCCGCCTCAACAACACCCAGCGTCTTTTTCACCTCTTCTGCAAAAGCAGCACAATCAGTGCATTCAGCAAGGTGGCTTTTCATCACCTCCATTTCTTGTGGCGGCAGGTCACCCTCCACATAAAAAATTATTTGTTTCCGGTACGCTTTGCAGTTCATATCCTAAAATTTTACTATTAGACACAATTTTCTTAAAAACCTTTCGTTTAAAGGCAATTTTTCTTATAACAATCATACAATTTTTTTTGTAAATTCTTTTTGGCCCGGTGAATCAACGATTCAACCGAAGAGACTGACAATTCCATCACGCCCGCAATTTCCCTGTACGACAAATCTTCATATTTGCTCAGGGTGAACGCCACCTTTTGATTTTCAGGCAATGAATTGATGGCTTTATGCAACAGGGCCGCCCGCTGGTCGTTTTCAAGTACCGAATCAGGATTCTCCTGCCTGGGAAGGGCCGCACCCAAAATCCCGTTTTTCCCGGAAGTGAGGGCATCCTCCACAGATTGAAACCATTTTCTGCGCTTGTTATCGCGGATAAAGTTCAGCGACCGGTTAACGGCAATCCGGTAAAGCCAGGTGGAAATTTTGGAATCGGCCCGGAACTTATCTACCGAGCGAAATACCTCAATGAAAACATCCTGAGCAATATCTTCGGCATCAGCAGTATTATGCACCATTCCGAAACACGTATTCACGACCAGTTGCTGATAATTATCCACCAGTTGCCTGAAGGCGTTCTCATCCCGTGCTTTTAACTTTTGTATGATTTCGGCCTCATTCATCAAAAAAAATTCATGAAATTTACGAATAAGACACACCCTTCAAAAAAAACTTGCGGACCGTCCCCTATTTTCCCGGAAGCAATTTTTTGACGAACAGGCTTTCCTCTTGGATGTTTTTCATGCTGAACCGATCGCTATGATAACGGTTTTCCAGGTACAGACCGGTTTGATCGAGGTAAAATTTACTCGCCGGAATGCCGCTTGTCCCTGTAGGGATAACCGTTTGAGAGGCATCCCAGTTTGCGACATCATATATATGCCGGTGCGAAGCGCCGTGATTCACCTTGTAATGATTGGTATAAGAATAGGAATAGGGACAAACCGTATGAAAACTTCCCGGCATTTCGAATGGTCCCCTGTTCAAATTCAGAGCCTTATCGAGCGCAGGCACCACCCCAAGCGGATGGTTCAGGGTAAAAGTGTGGAGTTTCCCCCAGTTCCACAATTCAATACCGGAGCCCAAAGTACTTTTCAGTTCTCCCACGGTCTCCCTGAATGAACGGACAACAATTCCGGGGAAGGTTTCCCGCTCAGGAGTGGTGACATCATCAATCCATGGAGAGGTTCGATCGGATAATACATTCAACATCAGATTCTCTAACAGAATCCGCTGCCCTTTGAGTTTTTCAAACAACTCCGGAGACAGATCATCCTTCAGTAAGTTAAAAACCACATTCCGGTAAAGAAGCTCAAAAACAGAGGCTGCCTGACTTTCGCGGCTCAAAACAAAATCCCAGTCCATCAATTTTTCCATGGCCGCTTTTTCAGTCTCATCCCACGAAGACTGTTGTGCCAGGGCCTGTAAAAACACCGGCACCCATTTTTCAGCCTTAATGGATTTTACATCTGTCTGCATCTCCTTAAAATCGGCAATTCCCAGTTTCTCTTTCGCCTCAAGCATCTCCCTGATTCGGTGTATCCGGTTGGGCGTAGCAAACCAATAGCTGATATAATAAGGATACTCGTCATCAACGGTTTTATTGTTTGCCGAAGAGACATATCCTCTTGAAGGATTCAGTTCCATGGGCAATTCATCAAAAGGCACCAGCCCCTCCCAGTCGTAAAGGCTGGTATCGCCCGGATAAATCTGAATACCGCTGCCCTTACGAATGGGGACCCCGGCCGAACATTGCAAACCAATATTTCCGGCGACATCAGCATAAACAATATTCTGGCTGACCGATTTAAAGGTACGCACCGCCTCACGGAAATCCACCCAGTTACGGGCACGGTTCAGGAGATAAACCGTCCGGATTTCATTGCTCATTTCATTGCCCAGCCAACGGATGGAAAGGGCCGTTTCTGCTTCAGATTTAAAACGGTTAACAATGGGACCACGATGGGTAAACCGGAGTTTATGGGTCAATTCTTCACCCTCTTTGGTCCGGATAACCTCCTCCCGAACCAAAAGGTCCCTCCATTGACCGTCCACCAGATACCGGGAGCTGTCCGGGCTGAGTGTTTCGGCATAAAAATCCAGGTCGTCCACCGCCACATTGGTCATTCCCCAGGCGATAGAATCGTTATGCCCGCAAATTACAAAGGGTTGCCCAGGCAAAACCAGACCGCTCACATTGACCGATCCACGGGCAACATGATGCATCTGATACCAGATACCCGGCGCAAAAAGCCCCAAATGCATGTCGTTGGCCAAAAGCGGTTTCCCGGTTCTGCTCTTTTCTCCTGAAACAGCCCAGTTATTGCTCCCCTGAAATACTTCCGCACCCAGTTTCCGGAGTTCCTTGCCGGCATTTAAAAAGAGATTGCCCGGATGGACCTCCACCTGGGTAAAACCGGGATAAACAGGAAGAGAATGATTTTCCATCCGGGGAATCAGGTCCTCTGCTTTTTCGCTGCCCGTCTCCTGCCGTACAAGATGCAAAACCATTTCCGTTTCCCAGCCCGAAGTAAGATCCCACGACATATATCCTATCAGGTTAATCGAATGAACGGGCTTCCAGGGTTCCGGTTCGTATCCCAAAACCCTGAACTCAGGTGGCAGCGGAAAGTTCTCCATGTAATGATTCACGCCCTCCGAAAAGGCTTCGAGAATGGAAATGATCTCCGGGGAGGATTGAGCCATCACCATCTCCGACTTTTCTTCAATGCGTAAAGCACGCATGAGCAAATCGGTATTCTGTTGATCCTTCCCCAGGATTTCAGAGAGCCTTCCCTGGGTAACACGCCTAAGCAGGTCCATCTGCCACAACCGGTCCTGTGCCATGGTAAAACCCACTGAACGGTAAAGATCGGCTTCATTTTCTGCATAAATATGGGGAATAGCCAGAGAATCACGGTAAACCGTTACTTCCGCTTTTAACCCTGCTACTGGTTGCTCTTTTTCATAATCGGGAAGAGCCGATTTCCTTAAGTTTTGTAAAAAGAAAAATCCTGCAATGGCTGCCAGAATAACCAGGATGGCCAGGGCCGCTAATAACCTTTTAAAAATCTTCATTTTGGCTTTT
>CAYTDH010000089.1:0-12500 GCA_964436325.1 uncultured Tangfeifania sp. | reverse complement strand
TGATTAAAGATAAATACTTTCAGGCGGGGAATGAAAATATTTTGCAACAGATTCAAAAAAAAAGAGGAGGTTTCACAGAAATTATTTTTTCAATGGTTTTTCGTATTCTGCTTCATAGAAAGGAAGGCCGATTTTAAACCGGTCTTCTCTCCGGAGCCTGAATCCTGCCTCGCTGATGATCTTGTCGGTAGGCCGGTTGAGTTGGCATCCGGCAGCTATTTTTTCCCATGCGGGGTTAAAAAAATCCTGAATTTTCCGGTGCATTTTGTGGTGCGACCGGATATGTTCGAGTACCAAAAGATGCCCTCCCGGCCTCAGCCATTTCATGAAATTGCCCACCGCTTTTTCCGGTTCGGGCACCGTGCAGAGTACCAGGGTGCAGACAACAAAGTCAAGCGATTCTGGTTCTATCAGGCGTTCCATTTCGGGATAACTGCATCCGATATTATGAAGTGTTATTCCGTCCGGGTTCAGCGATATTTCTTTCCTTTTTTTGGCCTGGCTAATCATGTAAGGTGAGGGTTCAATGCCGATGAGTTCAATTTTATCGCTGTAGTGCTCAAAATTGACCCCTGTTCCTACCCCTACTTCAAGAATTTTGCCCGAAAGTCCCGAAATAAGTCTCTTTCGTCTTGTTCTCAGGTGGGGCTTCTCCAAAAAAATCATGAAGTAATCATATGCCGCGGAAAAGAATCTGTTCCAAATCATTCTGCTGTCTTTTTTTGAAAAAATCCCTTTCTTTTCTATGAATTTCTTTTTCCGGGGAACCCGGATTAAATTTCCTTTTTTGGCGGTCTAATAAGGGCTTAAAAGCAGCCGTTAGTGATAAAAGGCCTGCTTCACCTCCTGCGAGGCCCCCGCAGCGATTTTCATTGCTTGACATCTTTTTATCTTTTTTCATTAACGGTTGTTTTTTAAAAAAGGATGTTTCTTTCAGGATTTGAACACAAAAATATAAACCCCGGGCGATTATCCCAAGATGAATGGGGTTTTTAGCTGCCTGTTTTTTCAGGTCAGGCAAATCATTGGCAATAATTTCCCAAACAATATCACATTTATTCCAAAAAGATGATGGTAATTCGATTATTTAATCCGGTATATAGATTATCTCTCCGCTTTCCAACTGATAAGCGGTCCCTACTTTTTTTCCGCGGTTTTCGGTTTTTTCCTGGTTTTCTGATGCTTTATAGGTTTCAATCTTTTCTCCTTTTTTGGTGATGATCTCCATCTGTTCGGTTCCCGGGTTTTTTACCATGGTGAAATCTTCCTGAGAAAAAATCTCATTCATTTTATACCTGGCTACCAGGGCCACCATCAAAGCCAGTGCAAAAACCATGGCCACGTCAAAAAGGTTGGATACGGTGGCCATAGGATCAAAATCTTCGCTGTTTAAGAATTTCTTTGCCCGTTTCATTTTTCGTTTTTTTGATTCGATTGCTTCAGTAATTCAGTAATAAACTCCAGGTTACTCAAGTCGGCAGCGTACCAGCGTTTTTTAATTTGCATAATCATAAAACCCACTGCCCCTGTGAATAAGCCAATTACCGTCGTGGAAAAAGCCACCTGCATATTCATGGCCATCGACTCCACATTTCCGGCAGCAAGACCTACCAGGGCAGGTCCCATGGGAATTAATGTTCCCATCAATCCCAATACCGGACCCAATTTTGCCAGGGTCTGACTTCCGGCAAAATCTTTCTGGCAGGCCATTTCGTAATCATCGAGCACCTTGTCGTAATACACTGCCTCCGGTTTACATTGCAGGGCCTTTTTGAGGTAGCTGGTGATGAACAACTTTGAATTAAGCGGAAGCTCATCTAACTTTTCACGGATATTGGTGGCATTGAGCATTTCCAGGTTCTCCCTGAACTTTTTGTTGAACCGAAGCTTGTTCATGTACATTCCGTAAAATGCCCCGATGAGCAACAACGACCGGATAAAAAAGATAAGCAGCAAAACAATGACCGGTATGAGCAGGCCGGTGGATATCCAGTACAGTAATTTTGTTATTTCATCCATATTATTTTTTTATTAATCTGTTGATTTTAAAACGATAATAAAATATTCCCATGGCAATGACCATTAATCCCGCCCCCAAGACAAATCCCGTTTGCTGAAAGAATAAATAAGCGGTTTGTTTGGGAACCCGGAGGCCAAACAGGTGAACAGAGATGATCAGCGCTACGATCATCTGGATAATGTGCAGGAAAAATTTCATTTCAAGTAATATATCGTAATCACGCAGCAACCACCTGAACAGGTGCATGCCTCCCCATACGGCCATCATAAAACCAACGGCGAGGATTAAACCCAGATGATGAAACTTCATCCCGTAGACATTCAGAAACAGGTAACTTTCAAGGTAAAAAAGGGCAATAAACGGCATGATGCCCGGAACGTATTTAAAAAACCTGAATCCTTTTTTAATCCATTCCCCATGATGCAAACTAAGCAGATAAATACTCAGCAAAATGCCCCCAATGCTTTCAATAACCTGAATGACCAGGAGATTCCCGGTTAAAGCGGTATCTGCCAGTTGTTGTTCAAATTGCGCATAGCTTTGCTCAATGGCTTTGGTATGCATCAGGTAAATATAAATCCCGATGATCAGCACAACGGCACCTGCAACATTCCTGCGTTTTATTAACGCCAGTTGCAAGGGGAGTGCCATGAGTGACAACATGAACAATATGATTACAAGCTCCTTCAAATGGATGATTTTTGGCGGATTCCGGATTTTGAAAAGAGGATAAACAAAGTAAGCCCAACCAGCACGAAAAACATTCCCAGTATCGCAGGCCAGTGGTTGGCCGGGTTGATCCATATTTCTTCAAACAGCTTCCAGCGGCCCATGATCTCCACAGCGGTCCAGAAAATGATCACCACAGGGATGGCATACCGGATGGCGCAGGCAAGGCGGGTTATCCTGATCAGTTTTACAAAAAGGATGAGCGACCATAATAAGGTCCCAAACAAAATGCTCCAGGTTATCGGGTGTTTTTCACCTGCAAAGTTGGTGTCGTAAGCAAACAGCAGGAGCAGATAAAATGTCCATAACAACATGATCAGTTCCATAAAGGTGGTTAAGGCCCTGTTGCGTGGTGCTTCGGGTAGCCTGGTTATTTTTTTAATGCGGAGTATTTTCTGGAACCAGATAAAGAAGCGGCAGCCCGTGTTTGTTCCCAGCAGGTAATAGCTCATAAAAACAGCCCATATTCCTATGGTTGCAGGCAGTAAGAGATACTCGGGTTTGGTTACGGTTTCGCCGTTGACAATTAGTGGTTTCACTCCTAACCGCTCAGCATAATACATCAATGCAAATTCGATCCAGCCCGTCCATACAAATAACCCGGCAAACAGGCCATACAGCGTTGCTGCGATCTCTTTTCGCGCAACAAATCCGGCTATCAGCATCAGCATGCCCAAAAAACCGATCAACAGGGCTGCATGGTATTTATGCATATCACCAAAGATCATTTCCATGAGAATAACGGCAGCGTGTCCCAGGGGCATGGTCAGCAGCACAATGACAAAAGCGATGATGCCCGGAAATGGTTTTTTCAATTTCAGTTTCATGAATATGGCTGTTATTTAGCTGTTTTTATTTTTTTGTTTGCGTATATAAAGCACGAGCAGGAGCAGAATCAGGGCAGAGGCCAGTGCTGCAATGCCCCAGGTATTGTCTGCTCCGAACCGCGGTTGCTTTTCAGGCTGTGGTTTATCTTCCTGTACCTCTTTCTTCAGTACTACACTTTCTGTACTTTCGTCAATTTGTACATTTCTGGCCTGGTCAATGGCCTGTTCATATTGCTCTGAGAGGTCAGCAGGAAGTTTTTCTGCAATATACCGGCGCAGTTTGGCATTGTTGCACACAAACCCGCTGCAACCGGCATTGTGGTCACTTACCAGTTCTGCATGGAGTTCAGCCAGTTCATTTAGTTGTTTTTTAGTGGCTTTCCAATATCCTTTTCGGGCTGTTTCGAGCATTACCGAGGTCATTTCCTGAAGGGCATAAGGATTTTCTTTTTCGAAACGTTCCCTTACGTTCAGGTTCAGTTGGTCATTGACATAAATTTCGTGATAGGAATTCCATATATAATCATCGATAGCTGCAGGTTTCATCACATTCCATCCGTAGGTATTGCGGAAAGTTTCGGCAAATTTATCCATTGAGGAAGCCTCCCCGGCCATTAACTCGTTAATGAATTTTGGATTGAATACTGTTGAGTTGGTTTCCACTCCAATGGCTTCTTTCAGTTCCTGCATTTTGGGGCGGTTCACATTTCGAAAGTCGTTGAAATAGGCCGTAGGGTCGTTTCCGGTCACATTTCGGACGGCCATATTCAGGCCACCCATAAATTCATACACATGGTCGAGGCTTAAGGGCCCCCAGGTATTGCTTGACCGGGGTTGCACCACTGTTTCGGTATTTTGCAGCGCTGCTTCAAAAATGCCTTTCCGCAACAGTCCCCAGTCGTCGCCGCTTTCATAAATGGCGCCCATATTGTGGAGGTACTGTTCAGCCACCTGTTCTTCATCGTCCCAGGCATCACCTTTTTCAACGAGCCCCATAATGCCGGTACCATAATTCCCGTTCACACCACCGAACACCCGTTTGGATGCATATTTTCGTGCATCCAAAGGGGAGAATCCCCGGTCGATCAGGTATTTTTCGGCGTTGGCAATACCACTTCGTACAAAATTGAGGCTGTCGGCATCCCGGGCATCTGCCGCCATGGCAATGGCTTTATGAATCAGGTCGAGGCGGGAAGCTGCAATATCACGCAACTGGCCCGAAGTTTGTACGACGACATCAATGCGGGGCCTGCCCAGTTCTTCAGCGGGAATTAAATTCAGGCTGCGTACGGTGCCAAAACCGTCACGCACCGGTTCCGTGCCAAGCAGGTATAGAATCTGTGCGATTGTCGCTCCTTCGGTAGAGATAAAATTGGTCGACCACAAGGTAAAGCTAATTTTTTGCGGGTACCGGCCTTTCAGTTCCTTCTCTTTTTCGAGTAAAGAGAGGGCCAGCTTTTTCCCTACTTTCCAGGCTTCCTCCGAAGGGGTGCGTTCGGCATCCACAGCATACATGTTCCGCCCGGTGGGAAGCGCCGCGGGATTTACGATGGGATCGCCGCCTGAAGAAGGCACGGTGTATCCTCCGTTCAGTGCATTCAATACCGCGGCAAGTTCACGTTCGGGACTTTGCGCCAGGTTCATCTTGTTCTGCTGTGCGTGGGTAATGGTTTCGCTGAGTTTGAGCACAGCTTTTGCATACCGCTCTAAATGCTCCTCTTTTTCATTGATTGTGCTGCCCATGATTTTACGGGCCTCCTGAAATGTTCGTTCCCAGGTTGCTTTGTCGGCATACTTTTGGGCATATCCGGAATAATTGCAATCGTCAAAACTGCTGCTTTCTGAATCGATCAATTCAATGATTTTTAATCCTTTTTTTAAGGCATCGATGGATAAATGTTTCACCTCTTCAGCAAGGGAATGGCTGTAAATCCGGTTAAACCAGTCAATATATGCAGAGCTGTCAAGCATGGCGGCATATTCTAATAATTGCTCTTTTTTTTGAACTTCAATTTTTTCGGCCAGTTGATTATCATTCAACAGTTCAAATGTTTTGGTGCGTATTGTGCTGTTCTGCATCAGGTTCAACAATTCCAGCATCCCGGGTTGGGTGACAATACGCACGGATGCATACATTTCAGGGGCCATTTTTTTCATTTTACGGGCCATTCTAACGGCTCTTTTCCTTTTGGCCGGGTCAAGCATTTCGGAAGCTTTTTCGAATGCTTTATCCGATTTTAACGTTTCAATGTATGTCACATTTTCCTTTTTGCTTCCAAGTTCAACCATCAACTCAGGTAGCCGGCCGGTGTCGGCTTGTTGTTGCTTTTTCTTACTTTTTCCGGGGTGGCTCATCATTAGCGCAGGCAAATCGTCATTTTCACCTTCCGCTTTCCAATTTTCAGCCATTTGCAACTCTTTGCCGGTAACCAGTTTGTTTAGCAGAGCTTCCGTATTACTTCCTTTCAATGCCTTCTCAATGATGGCCTCAGCCTGCGGCCGGTAGCGGTTTGAAACAAACAGTGCATCCCCGTATTGTTGAGGGGTAATCTGGTTTCGCATCAGGTCGAGTTCGGCCAGGGAGAAAGCCACCGGGTCGGTGGCCATGAGCATGGCCGAATTTTTCAGCTTACTGGTTTCATAGGGAATCCCCATGGTGTAAAGGCCTGCGGTAACTTTTTCTTCTTCAATTTCCTCAAGGTATTCATGAATTTTATGGATGTCTTTTTTAGTGTAATTCCGGGTAGAATCCAGACCTAAAGTACGGTGAATATTCAGTTGCTCTGCCAGTTCTTTTACTGAAATTCCATATTGCTCACGCACGGGGCCATCGGGCAGACTGTAATAGCGGTCGAGTTTTCCCAGGAGGCTTTCCATGTCGTTATTCAGGCCACTTTTCATAAAGGGGGGCGTCAGGTAGGTTGAAAGGGTGGCATAGGTGCGTCGTTTGGCAATCATTCCCTCGCCGATGTTATTGATGGTATAGTTGTAGAAATGGGGTATGGGGCCAATCAGCCGGTCGGCCCAGTCGTAATCGGATAGAACCACCTGTTTGCCCGGGGTAAACTCGAGGCTGCCATGGGTGCCAAAGTGAAAAACCGCATCGGCACCGAACCCAAACCGGGTCCACAGGTAGGAAGCAATATAGGAATGGGGTGGAGCCACATTGGCCCCGTGAACCAGTTGTTGTGTATCGTCTCCAATACCGGGCAAGGGTTGTGGCAAAAGGCTGATATTTCCAAACTGAACGCTGGTGATTGCAATATATTCTTCTCCGTCTTTATTGACCTTCATATAGTTGCCCGGCGCTTCTCCGTATTTTTCCACCACCTCCCGGTATAACTCTTCGGGCAAGGCTTGTTTGCACCATTTTTCATAGGTTGGCTTATCCAGCAACACGGGATCGCCCTTTTCGAGGTATACATCAAAAGCACCATGTGCATAGGGACCCAGTACAGGTCCTTTTTCCATCAGGATTTGTTCAAATTCTTCTTTCGTTCCGGGCAGCCCTTCCAGGTTATAACCATTGTTTTTCATCTCCTGAAGCATGCGGTAAAGCGAAGGGATTACTTCCAGTCCGGAAGCGACCAGTGCATTCTTACCGGGTCCTTTAAAATAATAGATGGCCACTTTTTTGTCTTTGTTTTCCGTGGTTTGCAGGCTGGCCCATTTTGCTGTGAGTTCGCTGAAACTTTCAATGCGGTTATCTATTCCATTAAAGATCAGGTTGCCCGTTTCATTTTTATATTGCGCCACCACGGCATAGGGTGCGACAGCCCCATCCAGTTCAGGCATTACCACGCTCATGGAGAGCATGCCTCCCAGCATGCCTTGCGGGTCCTTGAGCCACTTTTCGTATTCGTCATAAACGGTAAGCGGGGTTAATACGGGGATATTTTGCGCTTTTAAATACTCAATGGCTTTGTTTTGGTGCCCCATGGAAATCCGTCCGTGTGGCCGTAACACCACCAGGTCGGGGTTGCACGATTGTAAAAGTTCCAGTTTTTTTATTCCGAATGAGCGGATGGGGAATACATTCAATCCTTTGGCTTCCAGTCCCCTGATCAGTTTTACGGTATGCTCGGGATTTGAATTTTGAATATTGATATTTCCGGCCAGCAGGGCCACCCGGGCACCGCCTTTTTTATACAGACCTTTTTTGCGGTAGAATTTTTCATATTCTTCTGCCGTTTCAAAAATCTGGTCATCCCCGGTGTAAAAGAAATAGTCGTCGGGTAAAATGACCGCGCTGTCATGGGGTTGCAGAAAAATTTTTTTGCCATCGATATGTTTCCGGGTGTAGTTGAAAAGGTTCCTGAAATTTTGTGAGCTTTTATTTTCCATAAGATCAGAAAAGTAGTCCAGTTCATTTCCTTCCAGGTTGGTTAAATCGTACTCGGGATTGGTGACATCAGCTACATAAATTTTCACTCCCTTCGCGGCAGCTTTCCTGATTTGATTGAGCTGTTCCGGAGATATCCGAATGCCATGCCCCCGGATTAAAGCCAGAGGAAAGCGCCTGGTCTTTTTTAACTCTTCCAGGCTAAGGGGAACAATTCTAATCCAGTTACTGGTATTGGCACGCATCATTTTTTCCACGGTAAAGCCGGGAAACGAAATGACCGCAATTTTGGTAGGCGCCATAAATTTGAAATAACCCATAACGGCCATGCCAACGAGAAGAGCGGTTAAGATCAGCGTTACCGAAATTTTTTTTGTGACTTTTCTCATTCCAACCATTTAAAAATTAAAACGATTCCATTTAATACAATTGGGCCACATCAAATTGCACATGGCCGGTTTCTCCATCGGCATCGGCATATTGCGTAAAGTTCACCTTGTAGGTATTTTCTCCATCGGCTGTTTTAAAGATATAAACCGGTGACGGCAGATAGACGGGGGGCATTACCAGACTGCCATCCGGGTTTGCTTTGAAGTGGATAACCTGTGCGGATGAAAATACAATTTCATAAGAACCGCCATGACCTTCTTTTGTAACGGTTTTATCGGTTTCAAAAACAGCCCCGGCCGGCACCTCTTCCAGTGTTTCAAATGCTATGCTCTCATCGCAGGTATAAACGCCCCCGTTGGCACCAACTGTTGTGGCATCGCCGCTATTCGTGCGTACAAAATAGCGTTGAATGGCAATATCCCAGTCGGTACGGGCAAACCAGGATGCATTGGACGTTGCATCTTCTTCACCGGTTCCAATAACTTTTCCTTTTGAAAAGGAGTAGTAATGCCAGGTTGTTTTTGATGTAGCATCTATGCTTACGGTTTTTGTCTCCCCTGTTTTGGGTTCAGGGTCATCATCTTTGGTGCATGAAGCCGTCGCGAACAGCACGAAGGCTAGTAAAAAAACGTTTGGTTTCATTCTTTATCTGTTTTTAGTGAATACTGTTTCTACCTGAATGTATACCGCAATCCTGCCAGGTATTGCCTGCCGGGGTTGGTGAAATAAATATCGCTGAAATTGAACAGGTTATCACACTTTAACGTAAGTTCAAGCATGTGCTCATTTATTCTCAACGGTTTAATAAATGTGGCTTTCCAGATATTGTATGATTTAGAAGCATCTTTTAGGATTACCTCATTCCCATTTTCATCGGTTTCGGTAAATTCATTTAAAATGGGTGAGGTTAAACGGCCTGAAAGCTGGAATGAGAAGGGACTTTCAAATATTTCGTGGTTCCAGGTAAGCGCAAGGGTTGCACTGTGTTTCACATTCCCTGTCAATTGCAAATCGGTATTATTGTCGCGTGCATTGGTGTAGCTGTAGGTACTTTTTACCATCCACTGCTGAAGCCAAACAAACGATACGTTAACATCGAAGCCCTGCAGGGTTGAACTGCTCACATTCCGGTAATAACGGTCGGGTTGCCCCGTTTCACTTATGACCCGGTAGGAGGTTATTTTATTCTTGATCCGGTTGAGATAGCCGGTCAGCGACATGTTTAACATTCCTTTGGTGTACTCGGCCGAAAGCGAATTGTACCATCCTTTTTCGGGCACCAGGTCAGGATTGCCATATACCCAGAAAGAGCCGTTATGATTAAAATTGTAATAGAGTTCTTTTAAATCCGGGGCCCTGAACGCAGAACCTGTTCCTCCACGGAAAGTAAATCTTCCGGTTTTGTGCATGAGCGATAGTTTGGGTGAAAAGGCTGAACCAAACTGTTCATTATAGGTGTACCGGCTTCCCAGTACAATTTCGAGGTTTTTCAATAAACGGTTTTGCCACTGTAAAAATGCATTTACATCGCCTACCTTCTTTACTGTCGGTTCAGGTCCCAAAATTTCAGCGCTATCGGTTGAAATACCTTCCAAATTGTATTCAAATCCCGATACCAGTTCCCATCTCTTTTCAGACTTATAGGTGTTCATTAATCGTCCGGAGATATGGGTAATATCGTTTTGCTTTTCAAGCAGGTCGTCTTTCCGCTCCAAAACATCAAACTTGAAAAATTTATCGAAATTGACACTTGCTGACAGGTTATTCCGGGTATTTTTCGACAGCACGGTAGATTGTCCACCCACAGTGACTTTTCTTTCCAGATCGTGGGCGGTATTCAGCGTTCCGCTGAAATTAAAAACCTCATGCTGAAAAAGCCTGCTGTTAAAAGCGATGGTCACACGTTCAGTGGGTTTTAATCCAAGTTTCAAATCAGAACCATAGTCGGTATGCGGTTTGGACATAGCCCCTCGGGCAATATCATAGCCGTCGGTGCTGTTCCGGAACAGGCTGGCGCCAATGGTTAATTTATCAAGGTTGCTTCCAATGTTTGCCTGTAGTCTGCTGGTATTGTAGCTTTGGAAGCTTGTATTAAAACTGCCTTCAATCGGATGCACCGGTTTTTTGGTGATCATGTTAATCACCGCCCCTACCGCATTGGAGCCATAGAGTGCTGAAGCAGCACCGTTGACTACTTCAATGCGCTCAATGGTGTTAAAAT
Source organism: uncultured Tangfeifania sp. (assembly GCA_964436325.1). GTDB lineage: Bacteria > Bacteroidota > Bacteroidia > Bacteroidales > Prolixibacteraceae > Tangfeifania. Next base: position 1,971 of record CAYTDH010000089.1, on the reverse strand, counting down.
CGATCTGGCTGAGATTGATATTTCCACCGGAGCCTTCGGAAACAAGGCGTTCGCCATCCACAAGAAAAAGAATATACCGGGAATTGAGTCCGCGCATCCTGAGGTTGTTCCCCATCGCATTGGCGGTACTTACCAGTCCGGGAACATTATCCTGTAATATCTCCAGGGGTGAAACGGCTGCTGCTTTTTTGATATCTGCTTCCGCGATCACCGTGGTCTGGACCGGAGCATCGGCCAGTCGTTTTGGGGTGCGTGTTCCGGTTACAACAATCTGATCCAGACTCAGCACATCCTTTTCCAGGTAGAGTATAGTCGTGGTTTTGATATTGATGGTATCCACCCGTTTTTTGTACCCCACACTGCTGACCGAAATGGCCATGGAGTCCGTTGAAATACTGATGGGGGTTGTGTACCCGTTTTTATCGGTAATGCCAAATCCATTTTCGCCGGGATCATCTACAGACTGCCAGGTAACATGTGCATAATGAACAGGTTCATCTGTGGCTTTATCGAGCACCTGTAAAACATGCTCCTGGCCCAACAGGAATGGCAGCGGTACTATGCTTAAGAATGCGGTTACAATAAACTTTATATTCAGAATGGTCATCTTTCAAATCACTTTAGGAATTCTCCCTTGTTTTAATGCCAAAATAATCCTAAAATAGAGTGCCATGCAATCGCTTAAAATGGGTAAATTTTATGTTGGAAATACCCTAAAGTAGGTATCGCACCAAAAAAAATGAAAGGGAATTGTTAATTGGAAAATCATGCCAATAGCGCCAGGATAGAATTAAAATGAAGCTGCCTGGGAGTTGGGGATAACCATAATCTACTCGATTATGGCTTGTTTTTCTTTTTTCCTAAAGTATTGTTAATCTTTCCCTGATCAACGATAATGTAATAACCCGAACTGTCGGCGTCACATCTCCATACCACAATTCCTTCAGGTTCATAAATGTTTTGGGGAGAGCAGAGGGGGAACGACTGCTTTGTCAGCGATGATTTTTCAGCAATGAATTCTCAGCATGTCCACATTTTGTCTCATCCGGGAATTTTTATTTGTCATTATTTTTTAATAACTTTAGTTCAAAATAATTCAAGATATCAGACCTGCATACACGGGATTAGCCATTAGAAGACCTGATAAATAAATAAACTTACATCAGGAAAATAATTTAAATCAAAACTGATCTTTCACATTTTTTGACTTAAACTGTCTTTTCCTTATTTATCCAATAAATTTTTTTTCTGTCACATTTCAATATCACAAAGTACCAAAGAGTGATGTTAAAATAAAAAATAAAAAAAATGAAAACCAATTATCTTTTAATCATTGCCATTCTCGTGCTGACAATTTCTTCATGTAACAGTTCGAGAAAAATCACAAAAGAAACTGCATCCGGTGAGATTCGAAAAGAATTTAATATTCCATGTGCAGATTTTAGTGAAAACTCAAAAGATGCGTTTCGAGCTACAGCGAGCGCAACAAGTCCAAATCATCAATTTGCTAAAGATAAAGCAACTGGCTTAGCCAGAAATACTCTGGCACAAAAAATTGATATTTCAGTTAGTAGTTTATTTGATGATTATGCCAATCAGTATGATGTCGGAAGCGAACAGGATTTTAAAGAAGTCACAAAACAAATTACAAGACAGGTCACGGAACAAGAATTAAGCGGTATAAATATTACTTGTGAGAAAAATTTCACGCTATCCTCCGGGAAATATGAAGTATGGGTAGGAATTGAAATGCCTATGGATAATATTGGCAAATCCATTTACGACAATATTTCGCAGGAAAAGAAAATCCGGTTAGACTACGACTACGAGAAATTCAAGGAAGAATTACAAAAAGAACTGGAAAAGCGAAGGGAACAATAACAACTAAAACCTATGAGTCGTTTTTGTCTTTTAATATTTCTCATGCTCTTGGCTCCCTTTATTATTCGTGGTCAAACAATTAAAGAAATC
>CAYTDH010000088.1:0-12510 GCA_964436325.1 uncultured Tangfeifania sp. | reverse complement strand
CTGGCCCGGGAAATGAACCTTGGCCGTGTAGGCATCATCAGCGAACAGATCGAAAAACAGCAAATCAAAGGTCCTTCGGGGGAGATGGTCCGTTTGGAGATGTTTGCCCACGGTGCCCTGTGCATGGCCGTCAGCGGAAAATGTTACCTCAGTCTCCATGAGATGAATTCATCGGCCAACCGCGGGGCATGCCTTCAAACCTGCCGCCGGGCCTATACGGTAACCGATAAGGAGACCGGTGCTGAACTCGACATCGACAATGAATACATCATGTCACCCAAAGATTTAAAAACCATCCATTTCCTGAATAAAATACTGGATGCCGGAGTGACAGTGCTCAAAATTGAGGGCCGTGCCCGTTCTCCCGAGTATGTAAAAACCACCGCACAATGCTACCATGAAGCTGCCAGGGCCTGGCAGGAAGGGACCTTTACCGAAGAGAAAATCAAAAACTGGAATAAGCGTCTGGCAACCGTTTTCAACCGGGGATTTTGGGACGGGTATTACCTGGGGCAGCGACTGGGAGAATGGAGCGCCAACTATGGTTCCCAGGCTACCAAGCGCAAAATTTATATTGGCAAATGCACCAACTATTTTACCAATATTCAGGTGGCTGAATTTAAACTCGAAACCCAAAACCTCAAAAAAGGAGATGATATCCTGATTACCGGCCCGACTACCGGAGTGGTGGAAACAGCTGTCCGGGAGATCCGCTACGATCTGAAACCCGTGGAAGAAGGACGGAAAGGGCAACATATTTCAGTTCCCGTGGAAACCAAACTGAGACGTTCGGACAAACTCTTTAAAGTGGTTGATGCCAAAGAAATAAAACACCGGCGATAACCATTAATGAAGGAACAGAATCCATTCAGCCCGCCAATAGCTGGTCCATGGTGGCCCAGGTAAGCATCGGACTAATTTATTCTGCCATCCCCGACCGGAAGCAGAACAAAAGAAATTTCACCCGGAGCCGCAGCTTACATAGAAAACTGTTTTGGAACCTAAAACAGCGCACGCGCCCCTTTTCCAAAAGAAAACGACAGGAAATCCCATCGCTGCTTTTTTTATCATGCGTTTTTTCGTATGTTTGTATTCATGTATGAACATTTGAACATTTCGTAAATGGTTCTGAAAATTAATCATTCCAGTCCTTTACCCCTCCATGCGCAAGTAGAACAACTTTTGCGCGAACTCATAGAGCTTCCGCAATACCAGGCTGGTGAATTTCTTCCCAAAGAGGTTGACCTGGCCAGGCAACTGGGCATTAGCAGAAACACCCTCAGGCAGGCCACAAACAAACTGGAATATGAAGGACTGATTGTCCGTAAAAAAGGATATGGGACTAAGGTTGCTGAGAAGTCGTTTACCACCCATCTCAATAGCTGGCACTCATTCACCCAGGAGATGAACGAAAAAGGGATCGCTTTCATCAATTACGCGATCAATGCAGAATGGATTGTCCCCGGCGAAAAAATTACTTCCTTTTTCGACATCTCATTAACCCAGGAAGTAGTTAAACTCTCACGTCTCCGAGGGAATGAGAACGGTCCGTTTGTATATTTCGAAAGCTATTTTCACCCCCGCATCGGCATAACGCCCGAAGATAACTTCAGGCAACCCCTGTATGAATTGCTTGAAGAAAAATTCAAAGTAGTCCCCACCACCTCCCATGAAAAGATAAAAGCCCGTCTGGCATCTAAAATCACAGCCAACCGGCTTCAAATAAAGCAAGGAGAGCCCATTCTCATCAGAGAGCGGTTTGTTTCCGACCCTGGTGACCGGCCGGTGGAATACAACATTGGTTTTTACATTGCCGAGAAATTCACCTATTCAATTGAAATCAAAAAATAAACTCATGACATTTGCTATTGGTGCCGATATTGGAGGAAGTCACATCACCTGTCAGGTTTTTGATCTGGCAAAAAACCTCCCGGTGGAGGATAGTCTGGTGCGCTTGCAGGTAAACAGCCGGGCATCCGAAGAGGAGATCCTCGGGAAATGGACAGAAGCCCTAAAAAAGGCCGCCTCCGGGAGAGAGATAAAATCCCTTGCCGGAATTGGTTTTGCCATGCCCGGTCCTTTTGATTACCGTGAAGGAATTGCCTGGTTCGAAGGGGTTCAGAAGTTTGATGAATTATATGGCGTTAATGTAAAAAAAGCTTTGCATGAAAGGCTTGAGTTGCCTGCGGACTTTCCCATCCGGTTTTTAAACGACGCTTCCAGTTTTGCCATCGGGGAGGCCTGGATGGGCGAGGCTTCCCGGTATAGTAATATCATTGCCCTGACGCTGGGAACCGGTTTTGGTTCCACGTTTATTCATAACGGGCTGCCGGTTGCGGGAACCAATGGTGTTCCTGAAGATGGCTTTCTCTATCATGTTCCTTTTAAAGAGTCCGTCGCCGATGATTATTTTTCCACCCGCTGGTTTTTGAAAGCGTATCAGCAAAAAACAGGAACCAAACCTTCAGGGGTCAGGGAGCTGGCCGAAAAAGCTTCCGCTGATCCCGAAGCCGCCGCTCTTTTTCCTGCCTTCGGGAAAAACCTGGGCCAATTTTTATCGGTTTGGATAAAGCGGTTCCAGGCGGATTGTATCGTCCTGGGAGGCAACATTTCCAAAAGCTTTCCCCTCTTCAGGGAAGAAATGGAGCAATCCCTCCAACTGGAAGGATTGGATATTCATATCTATCCTTCGGAACTCGATGAAACAGCCGCATTACTGGGGAGTGCCAAACTAAGTGAGGATACCTTCTACAATCTGCTAATCAAAACCAAAATTGTGTAAAAAATGAATACAAAAAAAATTTCCATCGCATTTGTAGCTCCTGTTTTGCTCTCCTTTTTTGTGATGAGCTTCTGCGATCTGGTGGGCGTGGGAGTGGATAATGCCAAAGCTGATTTTAACCTGAACAACACGCTGGCCCAGTTAATTCCGCTGGCGGTTTTTGCCTGGTTTTTCATTCTTTCGGTTCCTGTTGGACTTTTACAGGAAAGAATCGGGAAACGGAATATGTTAAATATTGGGATGTTATTAACGGCTCTGGGATTGTTATTGCCCTTTTTCATGTATTCCTTTCCGGTATTGATGGTCGGGTTTGCTTTCCTGGGAATCGGGAACACCATCATCCAGGTCTCTGCCAATCCTCTCCTCATCGATGTAGTTCCTTCCAACCGTGCCTCCAGCTTCTTGAGTTTGTCCCAGTTTGTAAAAGCAGTCGGTTCTATGGTAGCCCCCTACCTGGCAACTTACTTTGCCCTGCAGTATGGCGACTGGAAAATCCTGCTCGTGGTTTTCGGAGGCGTTTCCCTTCTGTCGGTCCTGTGGCTGCACTTTACCAAAATCAGTGAAACACCTGCCCGCGAAGAAAAAGCCACCCTGGTTTCCTGCCTGAAACTCATGGGAAACGGCTACATCGCTTTGATGGTGCTGGGGATATTTTTCGTCGTGGGGCTGGATGTAGGCATCAACTCCACCTCAGGACAGTTTTTAATGAAAGAAATGAATATGGACGCTGGCCCCGCCATGGAAGGGCGCAGTCTCTATTTCTTCGGCAAAATGCTGGGAACTTTCCTGGGCGCATTGTTGCTCACCCGGTTTTCATCGCGGAGATTCCTTTTAGGTTCGTCGCTGGCTACCCTTGTAACAGTCGTGTTCTTTATCTATTCGCCAACGCCTATTGTTGCCCTGTCCCTTTTGTTTCTAATCGGTCTGGCAGCTGCCAATATCTTTCCGCTTATCTTTTCCATTACCGTGAAAAAATACCAGCAGCGGGCCAATGAAATTTCCGGCCTGATGATTATGGCCGTTTCCGGTGGAGCGTTTATTCCACCCATTGTTGGAAAAATTACCGATTTGTTCAGCATCACAGCAGGCATATACGTGTTTGTGGTCTGTACGGTCTACCTTATTTTTGTATCTATTCGTTCATTAAAAAGTTAAAAAGAGATATGAAGACATTTGGATTTTTGTTTGCGCTTGTTTTGTTGTTTGCCTCATGTGAAAAAAAGCTGCCAGAGGAAAGTTATGATGCTGTTCAATATGTGGATCCCCAGATTGGATCGGTCCATGGCCGCTGGTTCTTTTATACGCCTGCAGCCCTTCCCTTCGGAATGGCTAAACTTGCTCCGCACACCAATGCGTACGAAAGTATCGGAAGCTGGCTGCCTGGTGGTTACGACAACCGCCACAATTCCATCGAAGGATTTGGCCATTTCCACGAATTTCAAATCGGCGGGGTTGTGGTCATGCCCACCGTTGGAGAAATAAAAACCCTTCCCGGCACACTGGAAAACCCGGATGAAGGGTACCGCTCGCGTTTCGATAAAGAAACCGAACATTCGGAGCCGGGTTACTATTCGGTTTTGCTGAAAGATTATAACATCAAAGCGGAATTAACCGCGACCAAAAGAACAGGATTTCACCGCTATACCTTTCCCGAATCGGAAAATGCCGCACTCATCTTTGACATTGGTCACAAACAGGGAGAGAGCAGTGATGTTATCGAAGCTTATGCCAGGCTTGTCAATGAAAATGAAATTGAAGGCTATGTGGAAACCTACCCCGAATACGCTAAATTTTGTGACCCCGGGAACCATGTGAAAATGTATTTTATCGCTAAACTGGGGAAAACGCCCACCGGCGCAGGAACTTTCGTTGATGCAGAAAAGGAAGAAAACAGCAGCACCACTAAGGGTGTGGGCAACGGTATTTACGTCACCTTTAACACCGAAGCGGGTGAAGTGGTTGAAATGCAGGTTGGTCTTTCCTATACCAGCATTGAAAATGCCCGCCTCAACATGGAAACAGAAAGTTCGGGGGTTACGTTCGACGAGGTAAAAAAGGCCGCCAATGAAGAATGGAACGAAATGCTGAGCCGGATAAAAGTAGAAGATGAAAATGAAGAAAACAAAACGAAATTTTATACCGGTCTTTACCATGCCCTCCTGGGACGGGGCATCGCCAGTGATGTCAACGGGGAATACAAACTGAACGGCGAAGGCACCGGACAAATTCCGCTTGACGAAAACGGAAAGCCCCTTTACAATCACATCAACACCGACGGAATGTGGGGCGGATTCTGGAACCTCAGTCAACTCTGGGCAATGGTCTACCCGGAATACTTCACCCAATACCTTCAGTCGAACATCGATTTCTTCAAGGAAACCGGCTGGCTGCACGACGGCGCAGCAGCCGGAGTGTTTACCAATGGCGTCCAAACCAATTTCCAGGGGCTTCTCATTGCCTCAGCATATAATTGCGGATTCCGTGATTTTGAGTTGGAAACCGGATATGAAGCGGCGGTGAAAAACGAACTGGAGTACCGGGGAAGAAATCTCGGAAACGGGAAATACGACCTTCACTACTTTGTCAATCAAGGATATGTACCCTACCAGGACACCACCATTTCCAACGGATGGGTTTTCAATTTTGGTGCATCGCATACCCTCGAATATGCTTTCAGCTCCTATGCGGTAGCCCAAATGGCCAAAGGAATGGGTAAGGAAGATGACTACCGGAAACTGATGGAACAATCGGAGTACTGGAAAAACCTTTTCGACCCCGAAACGCGCTTCATCCGTCCCAAACTGCCCAACGGAAATTTCATTGATCCTTTTGACCCCATGAAAGCCTGGGACGGTTTTCAGGAAGGCAATGCCTACCAGTTCACCTGGTTTGTACCCCACGATATCGCCGGACTAATGGAAAAAATCGGTCCGGAACGGTTCAACGAACGCCTCGAAACAACATTTACCGAAAGCCGGAAATCGCTCTTTGGCGGAGGTGAAGAGATAGACAGCTTTTCAGGTGTGGAAATGCTTTATAATCAGGGCAATCAACCTTGTTTGCACCAGTCATGGTTGTTCAATTACTCGGGAAAGCCCTGGCTCACCCAAAAATGGACCCGTACCATTTGCGATGAATTTTACGGGACAGAACCCTTGCATGGCTATGGTTTCGGCCAGGATGAAGACCAGGGACAACTGGGTGCGTGGTATGTGATGGCTGCATTGGGACTGTTCGATGTCCAGGGACACGCCGGGGCCCGGCCTACTTTTCAGTTTGGAAGCCCGCAATTTGAAAAGGTAACCCTTCAGCTCTCCAACAACCCGTCAAAAGAGCTTATCATCGAAACCGCCAACAACTCAAAAGAAAACCTGTTTATCCATGAATTGCAATTCAATGGGGAACCCATCAGCAGCAGTTGGATAGACCGGAGAAAACTGATGGAAGGAGGTACCTTATCGTTTACAATGGATTCGGTGGCCAACAAGGAATGGGGCACAGGAACCCCTCCCCCTTCCGCAAGCCATTCGCCGTTTAATGAATAAATTGAATCCAAAAAAACAATCACTATGACCGGAAAAAAAATCATCCCATTTCTGCTTACAGCCCTCACATTTCTGTCTGCTGCGGCCCAAAAAGAGGAAATCCTTCTCAACACCAGCTGGAAGGCCAAAAGGTCCAATGAAGTTCCGGTTGACGGAACCGTTATTTCCTCACCGGGGTATGAATTTTACGGGTGGATGGACGCCATTGTGCCGGGAACCATTCTGACCACCCTGCTGCATAATGAAAAAGTGCCCGACCCGTTTTTTGACATGAACAATGAGCTGATTCCTGACATCTATGATACAGGGGCAGAATTTTATACCTTCTGGTTTCAGCATCATTTTTCCCTGCCCGAAGTGGAGCCCGGCGATCAAGTCTGGTTAAAATTCCGGGGAATCAACTATTCCGCCAACATTTTCCTCAATGGAGAGCGCATTAGCAAAGATACCCACAAGGGAATGTTCCTCCGGAAAAAATACCGGATAACGGAAGAGATCCGTTCCGGCGCAACCAACAATCTTGCTGTTTTGGTGGAACCACCCAGCCCGGTGGGGAAAGCCAACGGAGGACAGGCCGGTGATGGCACCATTGCCCGGTCGGTGACCCAGCAATACACTGCCGGGTGGGACTGGGTTTGCCCCATTCGCGACCGCAATACCGGCATCTGGGATGAAGTAGCCCTGGAGATTACGGGTCCGGTAGACCTGCGCCACCCCTTTGTAAAAACCCGTGTTCCCGGGAAAAGGGTTCCGGGCAAAACGCAGGATCCCGCCTTTCTGGATATCTCCACCGAACTTGTTAACCCGACCTCTTCGCCACAAACCGGCACATTGATTGCCCAAATCGGAGGAGAGGAATGGACCCGGGAAGTAACCATCGAAGCCGGCCAACAGATCACCGTCCAAATGGACCCCATCCGGGTGGCCCAACCACAGCTCTGGTGGCCCAACGGAATGGGGGAACCACACCTGGAACAACTTGATTTGCGGTTTGAACAAAACGGTACCCTCTCCGACAAGGAAACCGTACAATTTGGCATCCGCGAAAATGACTCGTTTTTTGATGAAGAGTCAGGAGGACGCGTTTTCCTCATCAACGGCCAAAAAATATTCCTCAAAGGGGGAAACTGGATCTCTTCCGATGCCCTGCTCCGCCTTTCTCCTGAAAGATATAAAGCGGAAGTCCGCATGCATGCCGGAATGAACATGAACATGATTCGCATCTGGGGCGGTTCCATTACCGAGCGACCCGAATTTTATGAGGCATGCGACAAATACGGTATCCTGGTATGGCAAGACCTTTGGGTCACCGGCGATGGCAACGGACGGTGGTTCGATCCCATGAAAAAGGAATCACAGGCACGACGCCGTGCTTATCCCGATGACCATACCCTCTTTCTGGAATCGGTTATCGACCAGGTTAAAATGCTCCGGAACCACCCCAGTCTTTACCTGTGGTGCGGAGGCAATGAATACCCTCCTCCAGAAGACATCGACACCCGGCTGAACGAAGAGATATTCCCAACGTATGACGGAACCCGTTATTACCTCGATGAATCAACTTCGGGTAAACTTTTGCGCAATACCATCGGAGGGAATGGCGATGGACCCTATGGCATACAGGACCCCGCCCGGTTTTTCAATACCCCCTCCTATCCTTTTAATCCCGAAATCGGATCAGTGGGAATGCCCAATGTGGAAGCCATGCGCAAAATGATGAAACCGGAACACCTGTACCCTCCCCGCAATGACCGTCCCAACAGGGTGTGGCGTTACCATAAATACATCGGCTATGGCGACCATATCGAACGCTTCGGGGAGATAAAGGGAATTGAAGATTTCTGCCGGAAGGCCCAGGTGGTCAATTACGAACAATACCGGGCACTCCAGGAGGGTTTTAACGCCGGCATGTGGGATGCCTATACCGGTATGCTGGTCTGGAAAAGCCAAAATCCCTGGACCTCCCTGAGAGGACAGTTCTACGATGTTTTCCTTGACCAGACGGGAGGGTTTTACGGCTACATGCACGGCGCGAAACCCCTGCATGTCCAACTGAACCTCAACGATACATCTGTCTGCATTGTGAACCAAACCGCTTTCGATGCCAGGAACCTACTGGTTGAAGCCCGGTTGTATGATTTGCAGGGACGGGAAATCAACCAACAGCAGTGGAATCTGAGTGTTGCTTCCAACACCTGCAGGAATGCAGGCTTGCTCGATAAAAAGAAAAAACCAGATGGACTCTTTTTTGTCCGCCTGTTGCTGAAAGACTCCGATGGCAAAGAGGTCGATGAAAACCTTTACTGGCTGACCAGTCAAAAAACCGACATGCAGGACCTGGAAAAACTGCCTCCGGCATCACTCGAACTGCAAATCACCGAAAATCCCGACGGAAACAAAGAAATCGTAATGCAAAATGCCGGAAATGAAACGGCGTTCTTTACCCGGCTGAAAGTAAAAAATACCACCACCGGCAACCTGGAACTCCCGGTATTTTTTGAAGACAATTACATTACCCTCTTTCCGGGGGAACAAAAAACAATAAAAATGGACCTTTCCCATCTTCCTTCAGAAACAAAAATCCACCACCTGGTGGTTGAAGCAGAAGCATGGAACAGTCCTCTGGTCAAAAAATCCCTTTAATTCCATATTCATCACTAAAAATCAGTATCAAATGAAAACATCAATTTTCTCTCTTTCGCTGCTTTTCATCCTTATTTTAGGAAGCTGTCAATCCCAAAAAACAGAAGAAAAAAATCTCATTGAAACCATAAAAAACAATGAGTATGTGGTTTACACCAAAGAAAAAGCCCTTGAAATCGTTAAAACAGGATTTAATGCAGGGGATGGTTATGGTGAAGTATGGATTCGCGATTACAATACCTTCATCGAACTCTCTGCCTTGGTTTATGAAACCGAAGTGCTGAAAGAAAACCTGCTTGTTTTCTTTCGAATGCAAGGCGATGATGGCAATATCATCGACGGGTTTATTCCCAAAGAAAAGGCAAGTGGTGTAGGATACGACTACATTTACTCCGATCTGGAACCCCGTTACGCCGGGCACAAAAATACGGTAGAAACCGACCAGGAATCATCACTTGTTCAGGCTGTTTACAAATACATACAAGCTACCGGTGACCGTTCGCTACTGGATGAAAAGGTTGGTAAAAAAACCGTGAGCGAACGGCTGGAATGGTCTATGGAGTTCCTGATGAACCACCGCCACAATGAAGAGTATGGTTTGTTGTGGGGAGCTACCACGGCCGACTGGGGGGATGTTCAGCCGGAACACGATTGGGGCGTTTACCTCACCGAAGACACCCACTATGCACTGGACATTTATGACAATGCCATGTTTATGATCGCCCTGCAAAACATGATGGAAATCCTTCCCTCCTCCGCAGAAAAATGGCAGCCCATCCACGACCAAATTGCTGAGAATACAAGAAAACATTTATGGGATGAAGCCAATCAGAAATTTATCCCGCACATTTACCTTGACGGTTCACCTTTTCCGGACGATTTCAATGAAAACGAAATTTACTACCACGGGGGCACTGCGGTAGCCATTGAAGCAGGTCTGTTGTCAAAGGAAGAAATCAAAACTTCACTCGATAAAATGATCGCCAATGTGAAAGCTTCAGGAGCCGGTTCCATCGGACTCACCATGTATCCGCCTTATCCCGAGGGTTTCTTTAAAAATGAAGGGATGTACCCCTATGGATACCAAAACGGAGGCGATTGGACCTGGTTTGGGGGGCGGATGATCCAGCAGCTAATCCGTTACGGTTTTGTTGAAGAAGCCTGGGAACAGATGCTGCCCATGATCAAGCGGGTGAAAGACAATGAAGGCTTTTATGAATGGTATACCGTTACCAACGAGCCCAAAGGATCGGGTACGTTCAGAGGATCAGCCGGTGTTCTGCACAAGGCCATTGTAATGTTTGAAAACCTGGAAGAAACCCCCTAAGCAGGGGTTTTCCGGGATATGATCATGTAATAATTCCGGTCTATGAAAAAAATACAATTCGAATAACCAAACGAAAAAACAAACAGTGGAAAATTGGAGAAAAACAAGCCAGTATATGATGCCGGCTAAAAAAAACGGGAAAGAGAAAGAAAAATATCGTTTGTATCCCACTCATCCGGCCGGAGAGCAAAAAATATTCAGGGGCGTTGAAACCCTGGCTGCGGAACTGAAGAAGCACCCGCTGATCCTCATCGATGGGTATCAGGGTGTATTTTTTGAACACTTCAGGGATAAGCTTCAGGAACAATTCAACCAAAAAAACCTGAAAGTGAACTGGGTCGATATTTCCCGGGCCCTGAAACCGGAAAAGAAGATCGATGCGATGATTGCTCCCTTCCTGGGGGGCGACGATCCGGTTTTTGGCACGCGCACCGACTTGAGACTCGAAGACTTTTTTTTGAAAGAACAATTAACCAGCCCGGAGATTGATCCTGCTGCTGACCTGAATATCATTTACGGAACGGGCGCACAACTTGCAGGAGTAGAGGGTCTTCTCGTATACATTGATCTCCCCAAAAACGAGCTTCAGTTCAGGGCACGTGCTCAATCCATCACCAACCTGGGAGCTTCCCAACCCGGAGAGAGCAAGCCCATGTACAAACGGTTCTATTTTGTTGACTGGCCCGTCCTGAACCGCCATAAACAAGCCATCCTGCCATCCATCGACCTGGTAACTGACGGGCAGCGCCCCGATGAGATTACCTGGATGAGCGGCGATAATCTGCGGAATGCCCTCAGGGAAATCAGCAGGAATGTGCTGCGGGTACGCCCCTGGTTTGAACCCGGCGCCTGGGGAGGAAAATGGAGCCTGGAAAAAATTGAAGAACTGAATAAAGATGTTCCCAATTATGCCTGGTCCTTTGAGCTCATTGTGCCCGAAAACGGGCTGGTTTTCGAAAGCTCCGGAAACCTGCTGGAGGTGTCCTTCGATTCGCTGATGTTCCAGGAAGGACCCTCCGTTTTAGGAGAAGCTTATAAACAGTTCGGAACTGAATTCCCTATCCGTTTTGATTTCCTCGATACTTTTGAGGGCGGGAACCTCTCCATTCAGTGCCATCCGCATAAAGACTACACCAAAAAACACTTCAACGAAAATTTCACCCAGGAAGAAACCTATTATATCCTCGATACAAAAGACAATGCCAACGTTTATCTGGGATTTCAGGAAGATATCAATCCTGAAGAATTTGAAAAAACACTGAAGGAAAGCAGCCGGCAAAAAAAGAAAGTGGACATTGAAAAATTTGTTCAAAAACATCCGGCTTCAAAACATGATTTGTTTCTGATTCCTCCCGGAACCATTCACGGTTCGGGCATCAACAACCTGGTGCTCGAAATCAGCTCCACCCCCTATATCTTCACTTTTAAAATGTATGACTGGCTTCGTCTTGACATGGACGGGAAGCCGCGCCCCCTGAACATCGAGCGCGGAATGGAAAACCTCTGCTTCGACCGTAAAGGGGAAAAGGTAAAAAAAGAACTGATATCCAAACCGGTTCTTTTGGAAGAAGGAGAGGGATGGCAGCTCTTTCACCTTCCCACCCATGAAAAACACCTGTACGACATTCACCGCTTTCATCTGCAGACCGAAGTTACCGTTGAAACGGAAAACCGCTGCCATGTTCTGAGCCTGGTAGAAGGCACCAGCATCCGGATTGAAACCCAAAAGGGCTGGAAACAGCAATTCCACTATGCCGAAACCTTTGTTATTCCTGCAGCTGCAGGGAGTTATAAAATCATCAATACATCTAAAAAAGAAATTAGAATTGTAAAAGCTTTTGTAAAAAACCCATAAAAAGAAAAACGATGAACTTCAAAATGCTTTCTAAATTTGCTGCAGGTTTGACTTTTTGCTGTTTCCTGTTTTCCTGCTCTTCCCCTCCTCCACAACCCAATATCATATTTATCATGTCCGACGACCATGGTTATCAGGCCATCAGCTCCTACAGCAATCATTTGATCGAAACACCACAGATCGACCGGATTGCTCAGGAGGGAGTTCTTTTTCAAAATGCTTTTGTGAGCAATTCCATTTGTGGTCCCAGCCGGGCATGTATCTTAACCGGAAAATATTCCCACAAAAACGGATTCATGAGCAATGGCAACCGCTTCGACGGGAGTCAGCAAACATTTCCCAAATTATTGCAGTCGGC
>CAYTDH010000087.1:0-12546 GCA_964436325.1 uncultured Tangfeifania sp. | reverse complement strand
TAAATATGATAGAATAAATGACCAAATAAATATTCCAATGATTAAGTAAAAGAAAAATTTGCGTGTATCCTTGATAAGTATAAGACCAAGGATTAAAGAAGTGATAGGTCCAAATAGTCCAGTAGTTAGTAAACTCAAGCCCCAAATTCCATAACGGTTTGTCAGTTTAGTGAATCTACTTTTTTTCCTCTCAATCCTTTTGCTCCCATACTTACTTATTATCCATTGTCTGAATGAATCTCCTGCAAAAAATAACACTAAAACCGATGATGTAGATCCTAATGCTGTTAATAATCCGGTGAGAACAGGGTGTAAATCAAGAGCAATACCAGCGGGAATCCCTTTCCAAATACCTGTAGCTCCAGCAATATATACAATTAGATATTTCCCTGTTTCGTTCATTGATAGTATAATTGGTTGATCAATAAGATTTTGTAAATAACACTCCTCAAAACAGAATTTTCAACACTATTACAAATATATCTATTTCATTTCAAGGTATAAAGTTCAATTTTGCCAATAAACATTCTTTTTCGGAACGATTCTTCAGGACTAAATCGATTTACATTTCAATCCCTTTGTAAGTAATGGTTTCAGGGGATTCATTGCCAATTAAGTTCGTAAAGCGCATTATTGCGGACCAAAGAGCTTTAGTTGAAACATAAAACTTCATATTTAATGTTGCGCTAATGAATTAACTGCCAAATATTCACCAAAATCTTCGGTACCGGTTAAAACGGTACCACTTTCCGGTTAAAATCGGCACCACTTTAATTGAAAAAGAAGGTTAACGTAGCATGGAAGCTAATCAACAAAACAGGATTAGTTTGCCAAGGTCAAAACCATCATCATCAGACCTATGCCAGGATGTTTTATTTGCCAGTGTTGTGGCAAACGAACTCCAAGAGCCCCTGTCATTACATTACGAACCACCACTGGTCGACGTTCATGAAAAAAAACATTATTTAATCGAATTAGTTTCAGCATTGATTATTTCTAAATGATGCAATCAAAATCAAAAAAAGTTTGGGAAACTCCGGATTTACCATCGGGATTGGTAAGGCGAGTTTATTTTCTTTCTTTCTTATGTTCCCATTAATAATAATTTACCTTTTAGCATTTATCTTTATTTGGGGCAAAGAAAAATTAGATATTGGTATAGAACAGGAATTTTATATCCTATTCATAAAAGCGATTATCGGGGCTATAGTGCATGAGTTCATTCACTGCTTCTTCTTGATGTTTCTTCTAAAAAAGGGAATTCGATCCGTTAATATCAGAGTAAACTGGAAATATTTTACGATAATTTGTCATTGTAAGGAGTCAATAAAGGTTCATTTTTACCGAATAGCCATCGCAATGTCTTTGATTTTATTAGGCCTGTTGCCATCAATTATTGCATTAATTACCGGAGATAGTGGCTTGTATTTATGGGGAACCTTTTTCTCATGCCTGGCGGCAGGGGATATTATCTTGTTATTCAAGCTTAGAAAGATTAATGGGAGTAAGTATGTTTTGGACCATCCCCGAAAGATGGGCTTTGAAATCGACAAAAGGTCTCTTTAAGTTTAATATCACTGAAAATTATATGCGATAAAGCCTTTCTCCCTGATCTCTCAAAATGGCAATAAACGAACCGTTCGCCTAACCGGCCCAGTCTTTCCCGGGAAATCGGAAGCCCGATCTGAATAGCAAATATTATGCAGTGGCACAAATTGAAGCGGAAATTTTATCCCATTCTACAAATCCCTTACTAAATGGTAACGGATAAAGTTTCTCATGTGGAGATCCTTTTTCATTTCTATTATCGAAAATAGCAATGAAAACTAAGGAACGGGCCCGGGAAAGCAGCCTCTGGAGATGGAATAATCCTAATACCTAAAAGATCAGTCGCTCTATTTTTTCTTCGAGCATCGGATTTCCGTAGGTAATGTTGTGGTCTTTTTCAAAGTCGTAAAGCGTAAGAATCCGCAGTCGGTAATAGGCCACCCAATAGCTGCGGATGGAATTGATGTAATCGCGTTTAGCTTTTTCACGTTCCTGAAGGGCAATGTTCAGGTCATTGATGCTCAGTTCTCCGTTCTGAAATTTTTTCAGGGCGATTTGGTAGCCATTTTCGGCCACCTTATCGGCTTCATCGGCTGTTTTCAACTGGTCTTCCAGCAGGCTGAACTGTTCCACCTGCACAATCACCTCACGGTCAAATTCCTCCATGTCTTTATTTACATCGTAGATGGTGAGTTCGCGTTCCGATTCGGCGAGCTTTACTGTAGAGGCAGAGCGGCCCCAATCGAGGATGGGGATGCTCAGTGATATCCGGAGCATGCGGTCTTTTTCGGGGGTATCGTAGATGCCCATGAAGTCATCTGCGCTGTTGGAGAGTCCGAAACTTCCCCGCAGGGTAGCACTGAGACCGGTGCTGTTTTTGGCCTCTGCCAGCTCCCGGTCGGCCGAGATAAGCCGCCGTTTGTAATATGTGGTTTCCCTGCGGTTTTCTTTGGCTTTGGCCAGTGCTTTTTGGGGATCAATTTCAAAAAGGCTGATATCCAAGGGTATTTCCAGGTCAACATCCTGTGATTGGTCCAGGCCAACATATCTTTTCAGTTCGAAATCGGCATTCTTCAGGTCCATTCGGGCCTGGTTGAGTGATTTCTGGGCATTGAGGACCGACAGCTCTATCCGGGAAAATTCATTTTCCGATATTTGGCCCAGTTCTCTTTTTGTTTCAGAGATGCGCAGGTTGTCTTTGCTGTTTTTCAGGGCGCTTTCGGCAAGCCGGTAGTTGGTTTGAACCATCAGGTAATTGAAAAAGCGGTAAGTGGTATTTAATGCAATTTCTTCAATGTCTTCCACAAATCTTTTCTGGGCTTCGTCGTAGATCATGGGTTCGGTCTTGCGGTACCATTTCATCCAGTTATAGGCAAAAAGCGGTTGGGTAAAGCCAATTACAAAGGGGCTGCCCGAAAATCCGATTTCATTCTTGTTCAGGTTTTGAATCCCGTGGGCTGAAGTAATGGCATAGATGCTTGTTCCCAGTTGCGGAATGGATTGACGGAGCGAGAGATTGGCTGAAGCAGCCAGATTCGATACTTGTTTGAATTCGATACTGCCGTCGGGCTGGGTAATGGGCTGGGTGGAGTGGGTATAATTGGGTAAATCACCCGACAGCGTAAGCTGCGGCCTGAAGCGGGTTTTAAAGTTCCGGTACCGCCAGTAATAGTTTACATCCCTGTTTTGGATATATTTTGCTGATGCGGAGTGTGTTAGTGCCATGTCGATGATGCCTTCGAGGGTCAGTTTGTAACCAAGGGAATCGTTTTGACTGAAAGACGGGTTTACAGCGAGAATTAAACCCGTCAGGAGGAATAAAGTTGCCTTTTTCATCTCGGGTCTATTTTTGAATTTCAATTTCTTCGAGGTGCCTGAATGCATTCATGCCGTCGGTAATAACCCTGTCACCCTCCTGCAGGCCCGAAAGGACTTCGCAATAATCGTTTCCGATGATGCCAAGGGTAAACGTGGTCTGAACAGCTTTATCTCCCCGGAGAACAAACATTTTTTGCGTTGGGTTTCCATCGAATTCAGGCCATTTTTTTATCCTTAATGTATTGTTTTTCAGACTATTTATAATTTTGATTTGTACTTGCTGGTTCGGAATGAGCTTGGGATGGCTGCTTTTTTCAAGGTGTACATTAAACTGGATTCTGCTGTCTTCCACCAAAGGGGTAATGTTGCCAACGGTCCCTTTGAGTTGTTCATTGTCAATATTGACCAATACCTGGTTTCCTGTTTTCAGTTGTTTGGCATGTTGCTCCTCGATGGAACCACTGATTTTAAATGAGGAGAGGTCTGACATCCGGACGAGCAGGTTATCTCCTCCCACTTTGTCGCCTTCATGGCCGTTTAATGTGAGGATAATCCCTGACGAAGGGGCTTTGATGCTCATTTTCTCCAAAAGATCTTGCTTTTCCTCGAGTGTTTTTTCCTGCATCCTGATTTGCAGAAGAAGACCTTTCTCTTCTGTTTCAAGTTGCTTTAGGCGGATGGAGTTTTTTTCAACGAGGGTTTTCAGGTCTTTTTCTGCCAGGGTGATTTCCTGACGTGTTTGATCGAGTCTGGCGGGTGAAATTCCCCCCACCTCCAGCAGTTGTTCCTGGTCGGCCAGTTGCGACTCCAGGGAAGTTATCCTTAGTTTTTTTACCTCTTCGTTGTATTCCAGATCAAGCCGGGTGCTCTGGGCATTTAAATGGGTTCTTTCCAGGCTGTTTTTCCGGACCTCCAACTGGTCTTTGATATTCTCAATTTCATCCTTAACCCCTTCTGTATTTAACTGAAGCAGTATATCTCCATGTCTAACACGGCTTCCGGGTTCCACTTCAATGGACTCAATAATTCCCGGACCAGGACTCAGAATGATCACTTCACTCTCCGATTCGACCTGCCCGGTAGCATCGATAGCCGATAAAACCTGTCCGCTGTCAACTGTTTCAATGCTGAAGTTTCCGGGCTTCAGTGTTTTGGGCACAAAAACCCGCGAGAAATAAAGAACGGCTGCAACAGCAATTAGGATTACAACCGCTACAAGGAAAAAGGATATTGTTTTCTTGTTTCCCATGATTTTTAGTTGGTTATGGTAAAATAAACGGCAAAATCAGCCCGGGTTGCTTTATGTAACCATGGCTTTTCTTGCAGAGGCAAAGTTAATAATTCCTTTGTTATGGCAAACGGAAAGAATAAGTGCATTCATTTAAAAAGCAAGACCCAACATCCCTGTCTGGGGTTATCTTATTTTTTTCAGGTAAAGGTCTTTGATAGCCTTCAGGTAAGGAGCATCGATTTTGTTTGACAGAATCCGGACAAATTCGGTCAGTTTTCCCTCTTTGAAGAAGGAGCCACAAGCAGCATCAAATTCATGTCCCTCCCAGTTGTACTTCACATCCATGGTTACCTTAATGAAAGCCTCATGGTGAAGGTATTTTGGAATCTCAATGTATCCGAAGTTGTTGTCTTTCGATTCAATATAGATGCCTTCGTCAAGTTTTTCCAGGTCCAGAAATTTTACAATTTTTACTTCGGCCTCCAGTTTCCCTTTGAGCTTTTTATTCATGAGGAAATCGATGCCCTGTTTTTGATAGGCTTCCTGGATTTTTTCCACCAAATCGACTTCAGGAAGGTGCCTGACCCGGATAACATTCAACAATTGAGATCCGAGACGCATGTAGCCTTTTCCCGAATCAAATTTCCAGTCGTACGTTTTTTCGATATTCTGGGTAGCACGTAAAACTTCCTCCAAAGGATACTGACGGTCGAGTACCAGGTAGAGATAAACGGGCTGTCCTTCGGTGGGCGCTTCGTGATAATAGCCGGGGAACTGGTTCAGTGCTTCAAACACGAGGCTGCCCGGCAAAACCTTCTCTTCAACGGCTACAATGGTTACGTGCTTGGTGAGGTTCGTGAAAACTTCCATTTTTTTGTGCTGTTCCATAATATGGTATCTTTGACTTTAGTTTTAATAAGAACGAATGGCAAATAAAGTAGTTCATTTTAAAAGCATTGGGGCGGTCACTTTTTTCCGGACACGCCGGTCTAAAAGTATGAAAATAAGTGTAAAACCTGACAAATCGGTTCTTGTTTCCTTCCCTTATTTCGTTTCGGAGAAGGAAGTGCTTGCATTTCTTTCCAGAAATGAAGCATGGATACAGAAACAACGTGAGAAGATTGAGGATCGGAGAACTCCCTTTTCGGAAGGTACTGTTATCACGACCAAATGGCATAAGATAATTTTGCGCCAGGGAGACCGCTATCATGCATACGCCAAAGGAAATGAAATTGAGGTGTTTGTAGAAGATTTTCAATCGGAGAAAACCCATGAGTTCATCGACCGTTTTTTGGCAGAAGTCTACAGACACGAAGCCCGCAAGCTGCTTCCTCCCCGTTTAAGAGAGTTGGCCGCCCGGCACGGTTTTGAGTATAACAGGGTGACTATCCGGAACAATAAAAGAAACTGGGGCAGTTGTTCCTCGCGCAATAATATCAGTCTGAACCTGCAAATGATGAAACTGCCCGATGAGCTTATCGATTACATTTTATTGCATGAGCTGGTGCATACGGAGGTAAAGGACCACAGTCACCGGTTTTGGGCCCGCCTCAATGAAATAACCCACAACCGTGCCCGCCAACTGGCCATGGAAGTCAGGAAATATTCAACCTACACGTTATAAAAGCATGATGAACTGGAATCGCTTATTATCGCCCGAGCGGCTGGGAATGGAAGGATGGAATCCCACCTCGAAAACTGAAGACCGTTCGCAGTTCCAGCGCGATTACGACCGCATTGTTTTTTCCTCTCCATTCAGGAGAATGCAAAATAAAACCCAGGTTTTTCCGCTCCCTGAGCATATCTTTGTTCATAACCGGCTTACGCACAGCCTGGAAGTTGCCAGTGTAGGACGATCGCTGGGGAATTTGCTGGCAGAAAAACTGGAATTGGAATGGCCTGGCCACCCGCTGATTCCAGAGACAGGGACCATTGTTTCCACGGCCTGCCTGGCGCATGATCTGGGGAATCCTCCTTTCGGACATTCGGGTGAATCGGCGATATCCCATTTTTTTACCCATGGTGCCGGGCAACATTTTAAAGGAAAGTTAACACCCGGAGAGTGGAAAGATTTTACGCATTTTGATGGCAATGCCAATGCCTTCCGGCTTTTAACCCATCAGTTTACAGGGAAACGTCCCGGCGGATTTGCACTTACCTATTCCACACTGGCGTCTATTGTAAAATATCCGTATGAATCGGGCTTAGCGGAAAAGGCCAAATTTGGTTTTTTTCAGTCGGAGAAGGCCGTGTTTCAAAAGATTGCTGAAAGTCTTGGCATCCGGCAGAATAAGGGCGATGGTCTGTCCTTCAGCAGGCACCCTCTTGTTTATCTGGTGGAAGCGGCAGATGATATTTGTTACCAGATCATCGATTTGGAGGATGCTTTCAAACTGGGTATTTTGCCTTATGAAAAGATAAAAGAGCTCTATCTGGGATTTTACGATGACGGTGAGGATAAAAGAACCCTGCAGAGCATTCAAAAAACCCTGGCGCGGGTCACCGACAGGAACGAACAGATTGGCTATTTACGTGCCGGGGTTATTGGGAAACTGGTCTACGAGTGCATCCGGGTGTTTGAGGAAAACCAGCAATTCATAATGGAGGGCACGTTCACCCAAAGTCTCATTGCTTTATTGCCACCAAAGCAAAAACAGGCCATGAAGCAGGTGAAAGACATTTCTTTTTCAAAAGTTTACGCCCACCGATCGGTGGTTGAGATTGAAATTGCCGGTTTTAAAATCATTGGGACTTTGCTTGAAGAATTTACTGCTGCTGTTTTTCAGCCTGACAATCCTTACCATAAAAAGATTTTATCGCTTCTTCCGGAGCAATACCGCATGAGGGCAGATTCTGTTTATTCCGGAATTCAAACGGCGGTGGATTTCATTTCCGGGATGACTGATGTGTATGCCCTTGATTTATACCGGAAAATAAAAGGCATCAATCTGCCCGGAGTGGTATGACCCGATCTTTCCGGCCACTTGAACAGAGACCGGAAAGATCGTCGGTCACAGGACCATGCCCTTCATCGTTTCCAGGAAGCGTTTCCGTTTTTTTAGCGCTCGAGCAGGTTATTGAGCAGCCCGCCCCTTGATTCTTTCCGGGTATTTCCCCCGCCGGCCGAAAGTTCGGTGATGAGTTTACGGATGGGCATGCTTTGGAGCCATACTTTACCGGTTCCCTGCAAGGTAGCCAGAAAGATTCCCTCGCCGCCGAACAGCATGGACCTTAATCCACCGGCTTGCTGGATGCTGTAATCGATTCCGGGTTCAAAACCAACGATGCATCCGGTATCTACTTTGATTATTTCATTGTTGAGTTCTTTTTCAATGACCGTTCCCCCTGCATGGACAAAGGCATTTCCGTCGCCTTGTAACCGTTGAAGGATGAATCCTTCGCCGCCGAAAAAACCGGCCCCCAGCCTGCGGCTGAAGGTGATGGAGATTTTAGTCCCCATGGCTGCACATAAAAAAGCGTCTCTTTGAACAATGATATCTCCGCCCAGTTGGGAAAGGTTGAGCGGGATAATCGTTCCCGGATAAGGAGCTGCAAAGGCGACATGCTTTTTTCCCCATCCCTGGTTGGTAAAATGGGTCAGGAATAACGATTCGCCGGTGATCAGGCGCGACCCGGCTGAAAGGATCTTATCGAAAAAACCGGCCTGGGGATTGGAACCATCCCCCATGCGCGCATTGTAATCGATGCCGTCATCCATGTACAGCATGGCTCCGGCTTCGGCGATAACCGTTTCGCCCGGGTCGAGTTCAACCTCCACCGCCTGGACATCGTGACCAATGATTTTATAATCCACTTCGTGTGATTGCATAAAATAAATTTTTTGGTTGTTGAGGAGCTAAAGATAGCGATTTTGAATAGATTCAGAGAAAACTGTCTGTTCTAAATTGTGTCTTGCTGAATTTTTTCATCCTATCCAGGTTCTGCGCAAGAAAAACCATCTGTCCGTAAACAACCCTCTATCCGTCAACGACTTTCTATTAGAAAAGTAGCTTTTTCAGAAGGCCGAAATAAAACCAAAACTCAACCGGTTCACATGATTTTCGCCGGATGTAAAATCAAAGGTGTATTCGGCTGCCAGCCTTACATTTCTCCTGAGCAGGTACCCGGCATGAAATGTTGCTGATTGGTAGTCTGCTGCATCAAAGCCTGATTCCACCCAATTATACAATCCCAGCAGGTACCAGTTGCTCTGGTCTCCTTCCGGACTAAAAATAAGTTCAGCCATTGCCCCGTCTGTATTTATATCCGTCATCGTTGAAGGGATATCCATTGTGTGGAACACTTCTGAATCGTTGCGGTGCAGGTATTGGGCATTGAGTGTCCATTTTTCAGTGGGGGTGAAGGATATGTCTGGTCCCCACATAAAAACTTCATTGGTAATATCGCTCAAAATATTATGCGGCAGTACTTCCTTCCCCGTATAAGCAAAAATACCAACTGTTAAGGCATCGCCTAGTCCCTGCGATATTTTAGCGAGTACATTTTTGTACTTATCGTTGTCGAATACCCGGTTTCGTGCTTCGCCAATTCCGTTTCCGTTGACTATTTCCACCGTAATTCCTGTTCCGGAGTCAAGTCCTAAGGTCAGCATCATCCCTTTATCATACTTCATGTTAATTCCCGAAGTGCCGATTTGTGAGGTATAAAGCACATAATCTTCGAGTGAAAGACGTAACTCTCGTTTAAACAGGGGGTCGGAAACCTGGAATTGTCCCAGGGAAACATCGAAATCGATTCCGAAGAGATTATTGTACATTAAAAAGGCATCTTCGACTCCGGCCACTTCTCCTCTCTCACTGAAATAAAAATAGAAATAGTAGGAAAGCCGCTCTGATATTTCTCCACCCGACATAAATTTCATCAGGTAGGGAGCAGCAAAATCGGTTTTTTCATTGCCTGCCAGATTATAGTTCACAAAACCTTCAAGCCTTACAGCGACAGGAAATTCACGCAGCAGCGATAATTTGGGGTCGCCTGTTTCGGTATAGTAACGCGGCGATTGTTCCTCTTCGAGGCGGAACCCGTTTCCTGCAAAATCGTCGCCATACGGCTTTAATGCCGGGGCTGCCGGGGCATGGCAGGTCGTGCAACTCATCCGGTATTTCCGGCCAAATGCAGGAATTGCGCGGACCTGGTCTGCAATAAGAATAAGGGTGGAAAGCAATGTGAGAAATGGTAATAATCGTTTCATCATGTTTTGTTTTATGGGTAAACAGTAATTTCTGTGGAATGGTTATTTACTAATTGTGCCTGGTATTCTTCTTCAGGGACATCCAGGTATTCGCCTACGGGTTTTACGAGCAGCCGGTAGTAAAGCTCAGCTTTAATTACCAATTTACCGGGTTCAACTTCAAACGGCAATTCAAATGTGAAGGTTTCGGTTTTTGTTTCGCGTGGTCCAATGCGGTAATCAACGCCCAGTGAAGCTGTGTTCCATTGCATAATTGTCATTCTTCCTTCCGGATCAAAATAAGGCATTCTGAAAATCCGGTCGCCAACCGGAACATCTTCCCTTCGGATTCCCTCAAAATTTTCAATTCCCAGCGGAACACCCATGTCCTGGTATGCCAGCACATCGCTGGCAATGGTATATTCTTCTCCTTCAAAGCCTTTTTTGTCTACCGGAATGTGGTAGGTATTTCCCGCTTCATCTTTAGCTTCAACATGTAACCACACTATCCGGTCTTCTACTGAACCTGTGGGGAATTTGTGGCCGGTTTTCTGATTAAACAGTGTTGTAGTGAAAACCACCACCTCTCCCGGAACGGTTTCGCGAATGTCTGGCTGAATGCGCAATTCAATGGTTCCGCGCACTTTCCCGGGGTCGTGGCCGCCATTAAAAAGGTGTGTGCGCGCGTCGGGGTAAGTTGTTCCCATGCTGGCTGTTTTCATTTTTGTTTCCGGCATGTGGCAATCCTGGCAGGGGACATCATCTTCTGCATATGGTCCTTCCTCCCATTCAAGCTGGGTCGACTTAACCCAAACCCCAAAAGAGCTTTTTTCATTGTGGCAGCTTCCGCAAATCTTTGTGCCGCTGTGCAGGTCTGTGGCAATGATTTCATGATTGGGAGAATCGGTTTCCCCTTTCCGGGAGCTGTATTTGGTTTGGCCTGGTTCCAGCACAAAATTATGATTGTAGGCTGTATCCCCCTCAATGCCCTTTATCAGGTGACAAATCTCGCACGATACCGATTCGTTGGCACGGGAACCTTCTTCCGGCCGGGGAGGCGGCATGTCGCCGGCAAAATAGGCCATCGGTGTGTGGCATCCGTTACAACCCTCGTGCACACCTTCCATTTCCGGATCGGCTTCGGAGTGGGCCACGGCCAGTTTAAAATATTCAATTTCATCCCAGTGATGGGTATATGCCTCTGCCATCATGGACTGGCTCCATTGCTGGTAAAAATCATTGTGGCACCCCTGGCAATATTCCGGTTTCTGAAAATCTTTATACCTGAAAACGCCTATTTTGTCTTCCTCATCATCAGCAGGATCATCAGCAGGCAGTTTGAAGCTGAGTATAAAAAGGGCCAACAAAAAGAGCAGACCGGAAAGGGAAAATGACAGTATTTTTTTCATATTCTTTTGTTTATTGTTTTCTCTTATTCACTATTTCAGTGGAAGGCGACTTAAAAATATTTAAAATAATATGATTTGCCTTAACTTCAAATTTTATTTTTGAATTAAGAGGCTAAAATTTAGTTAATTAGGGTGTGTTTCTGTGCTTAAAGGCCAAGAAAACAGCCTCTGAGGAATATTTCTTTTATTTTGGGAATGGATAAATTTAACACCATTCTAAATAGTGAACAAACGTGAAGCAGAAATAAACTTTTGACAGGAATCGTTGAAAATGTGACTATAAAGCATTAAATGCCAATTTTTTCGCGAACTTTGCAAAAAAAATTGAGTTCATGAACAGGAATAACAGAAATTCACGAAAGGATAACAGAAATACGCGAAAGGAACGAAGTAAAAGGCCGGCTTTAGGGAAAAGAGGAAGAAAAGAAAAGCCTTTGGTGGGTGAGAGGCCCTTAAAAAGAAAAAAAATCCGTTTGAAAAAGCGGCTTTCTCATCCGCAGGCCAAAGCGTTTTCGCCACGTCGTGACAGGCCGTCAAGAACTGCCAGTACAGGTGAAATACGCCTGAACAGGTTTGTTGCCAATGCCGGTGTTTGTTCGCGGCGGGAGGCCGATAAATACATTGCTGCCGGGCTTGTTACGGTAAATGGTAACCCAGTGACAGAGATGGGAGTAAAGGTGAAAATGACGGATGACGTGCGCTTTGACGGCCGCCGGCTGAATGCAGAAAAGAAGGTGTATATTCTCGTGAACAAACCCAAAGATTTCGTGACGACCACTGAAGACCCTCATGCCGATCGGACGGTTATGGATTTAATTCAGGATGCATGCCCCGAACGGGTTTATCCTGTGGGCAGGCTCGACCGGAATACCACAGGGGTTTTGCTTTTTACCAATGATGGAGAACTTTCTGACCGGCTGACACATCCAAGCCACAACACCAAAAAGATTTACCAGGTTTCGCTCGATAAACCGGTGAGCAAAAAGGACCTGATGCAAATTGCCGAGGGCGTTGAGCTGGAAGACGGGTTTATTGCTCCCGATGCCATCAGTTTTATCGATCCCGCCGATAAATCGGAAGTGGGCCTGGAGATTCATTCCGGAAAGAATCGCATCGTCCGCCGCATTTTTGAGCACTTTGGCTACCGGATAAAAAAACTGGACAGGGTCTTTTTTGCCGGTCTTACCAAAAAGAACCTGTCCCGCGGAAGATGGCGCTTTCTCTCCGATAAAGAGGTGCAATTCCTGAAAATGAAATAGACCATTTCCGGACTTTCCCTTCTTACAGGGGGATGATTTTTTTTTGCAATTCGCGACCGGAAACTGTAATTCTTTTTAATCTTTTCTACT
>CAYTDH010000086.1:6671-12591 GCA_964436325.1 uncultured Tangfeifania sp. | reverse complement strand
GATGATAACCGGCGGTTCTGAAGCGGCGGTGAACGAAGCTGGTGTTGCCGGTTTTAACTCCATGCGGGCCATCTCAACACGAAACGACGATCCCAAAACAGCATCACGGCCTTTTGATAAAGACCGCGATGGTTTTGTGATGGGGGAAGGTGCCGGCGCTTTTATTCTGGAAGAATATGAAAGTGCTAAAAAAAGAGGTGCCCCTATTTATGCTGAGATTGCCGGAGGAGGGAATTCGGCCGATGCCTACCATATGACCGCTCCCGACCCCGAAGCCAAAGGGGCCAGTCTGGTTATGAAATGGGCCATTGAAGATGCCGGTATCCGGGTGGAAGATGTGGACTACATTAATGTTCACGGAACTTCAACCCCGCTGGGTGATATTGCTGAACCAAAGGCCATTATCAAAACCTTTGGAGATCATGCCTATAAATTGAGCATCAGTTCAACCAAATCGATGACCGGCCACTTGCTCGGAGCAGCAGGAGCCGTGGAGGGTATTGCCAGTATTATGGCCATCCGGCACGGGGTCATTCCCCCGACCATTAACCATTTTACGGATGATCCCGAAATTGACAGCAACCTGGATTTTACCTATCATGTTGCCAAAGAAAGAGAGGTAAATGTGGCCATTAGCAATACATTTGGTTTTGGCGGACATAATGCAACTGTTGTTTTTAAAAAAGTGTAACAATCTGTGGTTAGAAGAATAGCACAACGAATAAAACTCTTTTCGTCTCCCCGAAAAGAGTTTTATTTGTTTTTAAAAGACCTGCTCGGCTTTTATCCCTCAAATCTTAAGTATTACGACCTCGCTTTTATTCATAAGTCTGCATCGGTAACCGATTCGCAGGGGAATCTGGTAAACAATGAGCGGCTCGAGTTTTTGGGTGATGCCATTTTGGGGGCTATTATTGCCGATTTCCTTTACAACCGCTTCCCCCGGCAGGATGAGGGATTTCTTACCAAAAACCGGTCAAAACTGGTGAACCGTTCCTTCCTTACCCGGCTTACTATTGATATGGGGCTGAATGTATTTATTGATGCCAACACCATCAATAACATCGATAAAAGCCATATCTATGGCGATGCCCTGGAGGCACTTATCGGGGCCATTTATCTGGATAAGGATTACCAGACAGTCAAATATTTTGTCACCAAAAAGATTCTTTCTCAGTTTGTAAATCTCAACGAAATTGAGCAGAAAGACACCAATTTCAAAAGCCAGCTCATCGAGTGGAGCCAGAAGAATAAAAAAGAGATTCATTTTGAAACCTCGGAAGAAACCACAGACGATAAGGCCCGGCAACCCCGGTTCCTGGCGAGTGTGCGGATGGATAATAAAGTGCTGGGCCGGGGTACAGGTACTTCAAAAAAAGAAGCACAACAAAATGCTGCCCGGGAAACCCTGCGTAAACTCGAAAGTTAATCGTTTGTCCTTTTTGCTTCCCCAGCCTTTAACCTTATATTTGCAACCCATTCAATAAGACAGATGAGCGACCTATTTATTTATGCGCTGGGGTTTTTGTCGCAGGTGCTTTTTTTTGCCCGCAACATTGCCCAGTGGTTCTTGTCCGAAAAAGAGGGGGAAGTTATTTCTCCGGTTTTGTACTGGCAGTTTAGCCTGGCTGCTTCGTTGCTGATGCTGACCTATGGAATCCTCCGCAATGATTTCGCCATCGTGCTCGGACAGTTTATCGTTTATGCCATTTACATCAGAAACCTCCAGCTTAAACGCGCGTGGCAAAGGATGAACAGGATAACCCGCTTTTTTATCTTTGCCCTTCCGGCCGGCTACCTGGCCTGGCTACTCTGGGGCAATGCTTACAATTTTAATTCTATACTCCAAAATGAGGATGTGCCGCTGATGCTCATGATCTGGGGATCGGCAGGGCAGGTTATTTTTACATTCCGTTTTATTTACCAGTGGATTTATTCCGAGAGCAGAAGTGCCTCCTACCTGCCGTTGGGATTTTGGATCATCAGCACCGGCGGGTCACTCATGATTTTCACCTACGCCATTTACCGGCTCGATCCGGTTTTGTTCGCTGCCCACAGCCTTGGCCTTTTTATTTATATCCGGAATATCCTCCTTCATTTCGGGAAAGGCAGCTTGTTTTCAAAACTCAGCAACATCCCTGTGCTTCATAAAATCATTCAAAAAATAGCCGGAAAAGTAGATAAAATGGAGTCCGGCTCCAAAGACCAATAGATCATCAGGTTTTTATTTTGAAATTCTTCGTTACGACTCCCGCGAATGAAATGGAAATGTGTAATTTTGCGGGTATGTCAGCGAAGCACAAATATATCAAGCGGGAGGGATGGATTTCCATTTTTGGTAATCTTTTCCTGTTCGGGCTAAAATATTGGGCGGGTGTTGCCTCGGGTTCGCTGGCCCTGATTGCAGATGCCTGGCATACACTATCTGACAGCGTTTCATCTGTCATTGTGCTCATTGGTGGCAAGGTTTCACAGAAACCTGCAGATGATGATCATCCTTTCGGTCATGGTCGTGCAGAACATATTGCGGCCGTAATTATCGGTGTTTTACTGGCCATCATAGCATTTGATTTTATCGTCGGGGCCATTGACAAATTCACTTCCCGCGAACAAACAAACTTTGGAACCATTGCCTGGATAGCTACCATTGTATCCATCATCGTTAAAGAGGGGATGGCCCAATATGCCTTTTTTGGTGCCCGCAAAACCGGGTCTCCTGTGCTCAACGCCGATGGATGGCATCACCGTACCGATGGTCTTTCTTCGGTGATTATCCTGATAGGAATAGCTGTAAGCAGTCAGTTTTGGTGGACCGATGCTGTGCTGAGTTTTATCGTTGCGCTTATGATTGGGTGGGCCAGCTATGAGATTTTATCCAAACAAATTACCTCGTTGCTTGGTGAAAGCCCTTCAGAAGAATTGCTCCAATCCATTCATCAAACAGTACGGGAGACGTGCCAACGACCTTTGCACCTGCATCATATTCATTTGCATGATTATGGCAATCATGCAGAACTTAGTTGCCACATTAAGCTTCCTCCTCTTATGCCACTGGAAGAGGCCCATGCGATTTGTTCCAAAGTGGAAAAAGAGCTCAACGGGAAATTTGGCTTTGTGGTGACCATTCATCCGGAACCATTGAAGGAAATTAAAGAATAAGCAGCTATGATAACAGCAGTCGTTTTGATTCAAACAGGAAGAGATAAAGTGAACATTGTCGGCGAAGAACTGGCCGGCATCGAGGGCATTGTTGAGGTTTATTCCGTAAGCGGGCGGTTCGACCTGGTGGCTTTGATTCGCCTTGAGACCAATGAAGAACTGGCCGAGTTGATGACCGAAAAGATCACCAAAGTGGAGGGTATTGTCGATACAGAGTCGATGATTGCCTTCCGCAAAATTTCCAAAAAGGATATTGCCTTTGGCTAATTTAGCTTAAGGCAATTCGATGATTTGAATGTTCCGGAAGTGAATTTCGGCTCCTTCCGATTCGAGGCAGATGTATCCCTTTTTTTGAGTGGACTGGCTGATGCCGTTGACAAATTCCCCATTGACCGAGAGCTTGACGGTGCCGTCTACGCAAACGACATCATAGGTGTTCCATTCTCCTTTGCCTTTACAACGGTTTTCCACCGATTTGCTTCGTTTTCCCCGGGGGTTGTCCGGAACGACCTCAACGCCTCCCACACCAAACAGTTCGCCATGCACATAAGCTACAGGAGGTTTTTTGCCGTCGCGGGTATTTAAATTGACCCAGTCGAGCTCCAGCATTTGAACCTCCACACCGTTGGGCAACCGGTTGTCGCCCGGCACGGCATCACTCCAGACAAAGGTGCCTGAATTTCCTCCTGCTTCCATGTGCCTCCATTCAATGTGAAGCAGGAAATTTTCATATTTCTTTTCACTGCGGATGACTCCAATGGGTTGGCCGGCACAAATAATTTTTCCTCCGCGAATGTCCCAGGTATCCTCTTCGGTATTTACCTGGTACCAGCGTATGGGTGTTCCTTTCACCTTTTTTCCGGGGTTGATTTTATCGAGCTTTATTTCTTCTCCATAAGAGAAAAGTGGTTCCTGGGCGGAGGAGAGGGATGGTTGCAAAAGAAAAGCTATCCCCAAAAAACAAAAAATTGCACTTATTCGAATCATGGTATCCTGTTTTTAAATGAATCATTCAAATTAAATTGCGGTATTGGGTTCTCCTGCTTTGGGAACTTCCTCTTTTACTTCGGGTACGGGACCAAAAGCATAGGTTTTGGGGCCGAGACGGAGGTCGGAATTCAGGATTTCTTCCCACGTGACATCTTTGCCGGTATAAGCAGAAATACGGCCCATAATGGTGACCAGTGTTGAGTTTACCTGGGCTTCTGCGTCATTGACGGGTGTGCCGGTTCGAATTCCGGTTACCAGTTTAATGTGCTCCTGAACAAAGGGATTGGTTACCTTCCATTTAGAATCTTCTTCCCCCTCTTCGGGGTAAGGATATTCCCAGATCAGGTTTCCCTTGTGGTCAAATATTTTTCCGGCTGCATCGGCATATCCTTTGGTTCCGTTTATCTGCTGCACTTTCCGGTTAGTGCATCCGTTGATCTGGCGTGCGGCACAATGCGTGCGGAGCCCGTTTTCGTAAACATATTCGATGCTGAACTGATCGTACTGGTCTCCTGTAATCCGGCGCTGACGTCCTCCCCAACCAATGGCTCTTGTGGGATTCTGTCCCAGGTGCCAGTTCATGACGTCAACCTCATGGATGAACTGCTCGGTGATATGATCTCCTGAAAGCCAGCAGAAATTGACCCAGTTACGTAACATATATTCCATTTCACTCCATTCGGGACGGCGTTTCCGAACCCATAAAGCTCCTCCGTTGCGGATAATATGGGCTCCTGTGATTTCCCCAATCTCCCCGTTGGAGACCCTGCGCTGGGTTTCCATGTAATCCTTCTGTACACGCCTGATTGTCCCGCTTACCATGCAAAGTCCGATGGCCTCTGCCTTTTTTGCAGATGCCATTACGGAACGTGCTCCTACCGGATCTACAGCAACGGGTTTTTCCATAAAGATATGCTTCCGGGCATTCACTGCTGCCTCTACATGGATGGGCCTGAAATGGGGGGGAGTGGCAAGAATGACCAGGTCAACTCCCGAATCGATGACTTTTTCGTAACTGTCGAACCCCAGGAAGCAGTTTTCATCGGCAATTTCAACATTACGCTCTTCTTTCAGTTTAGCACGGCAGTTATTCAGTTTATCCTGAAACACATCCCCCAGGGCAGATATTTCCAGGTTAGGACCTGCATCCAGAAAGTTTATGGCTGCTCCGGTTCCCCGGCCTCCGCAACCGATTAACCCGGCTTTTAGGGGCCTGCCATCGGGGGCCTGTTCGGGCAAAGGTGGCAACTTTTTTTCTTCTGCTCTGTTTTCAGGTCCTGAACAGCTTGAAAGAATACCTGCTGCTCCCAACGTGCCCAGGGTGGTTTTGGTGATAAAACTCCGACGATCCAGCTCTGGTCTATCCATGATGAAACGTTTTTAGAAAGTTGGTTATTCCAAATTAATGTGCTAATTTACTAAAGAATATTCATGATTTGAATCGAAAAACAGATATTGTGAGAATTAAATTCTGAGATTGTGAGAATTAAGATTGTAAGATTGTGAGATAAGAGGTTGATGAAAGAAACCAAAGGTAAAATGCCGGGGTTGAATGGTTTAGTTGTTGAGGTTTAAAGGTTTAAGGCTTGAGGTGTTGAGATTGAGGAAGAAAGGGGGTTGATTTAGGAAGTTTATTGCCGTTGGATTTATCCGACGGAAAGTTGAAAACAAGAAGGGCCTGGCTTTAGCCGCATGGAGAACCTTCCATATTAAACGCTAAAGCCAACCCAA
This sequence comes from uncultured Tangfeifania sp., assembly GCA_964436325.1. GTDB lineage: Bacteria > Bacteroidota > Bacteroidia > Bacteroidales > Prolixibacteraceae > Tangfeifania. Next base: position 6,711 of record CAYTDH010000086.1, on the reverse strand, counting down.
CATGTAACAACGTCAGTCCACCGGGCTGAAGCACCGGTGT
>CAYTDH010000086.1:0-6571 GCA_964436325.1 uncultured Tangfeifania sp. | reverse complement strand
TCTCACCATCTCACAGTCTCATCTTCTCCCTAAACTCCTTTTGCATTCCGGTTGAGTTGCTCCGAGTCGGAGAAATCATTTTCCGGTGTATGTCCTTCCAGCGGAACAATTTTTTCGTGGATGACATCGACAAACCACCCGGGTTGTGGGAAGAAATAATTTTCCAGTTCGTAAGCGGGTGTAATCCAGTTTCTTGAGCCCAGAACCACGGGAGGTGCATCGAGGTAGTCGAAAGCCAGTTCGGATATGTTGGAGGCCAGATCACGAAGGAAAGACCCCCTGCCCGTGGCATCCCCTGAGATGATGATCCTTCCGGTTTTTTTCACCGAGGCAATGACTTTATGGTAGTTGAAGGGCACCAGAGAGCGGGCGTCGATTACTTCGGCCGAGAAGTTGTATTTATCTTCCAGGATTTTGGCCCCCTCGAGCGCCCGGTAGAGGGTTGCGCCTATGGTAAGGATGGTCACATCGGATCCTTCCCGTTTCACATCGGGTTCACCCAGGGGGATTTCGTAATATCCTTCAGGAACTCCGCCTTCATGAAACTGCTCACCTATGTCGTAGATGCGCTGACTTTCGAAGACCACGACCGGGTCGGTTCCCTGAAGGGCACTGTTCATCATCCCTTTGGCATCGTAGGGCGATGCGGGGAAAATGACTTTCAGTCCGGGAATGTGAGCTGCCAGGGCCGTCCAGTCCTGAGAGTGTTGTGCCCCATATTTTGATCCAACGGAGACGCGGATAACCACAGGCATTTTCAATACATTTCCGCTCATGGCCTGCCATTTCGGGAGCTGGTTAAAGACTTCATCACCGGCCCGTCCAAGGAAGTCGCAGTACATGATCTCCGGAATAACCCGGCCACCGCACATGGCATAACCAATAGCAGTTCCCACAATCGCTCCTTCGGAAATGGGTGCATTGAAAAGGCGGTGATAGGGAAGGGCTTCGGTCAGGCCGCGGTAGGTGGCAAAAGCGCCGCCCCAGTCACGGTTTTCTTCACCGTAGGCAATGAGTGTGGGGTCTTTGTAAAAACGGTCTACGATGGCTTCGAATAACCCGTCGCGTAAGGCATAAGTCTTTATCTTCGAATGGGGTTTTCCGTTTTTGTCGAACATAAACCGCTCTTTTTTGGCAATTTGTTGAACACGCGGGTTTTCTTCCATGGGATGGTTCACCTCAGGTTCGCGGTCTTCCATTTTATCCACCGAATCATCGCTGAACATCATTTCACCAATCAGGTTGGGATATTTTTTCATATCCATGTGGGGTGAAACGTCATCGTCGGTGGCGAGCTTCAGGCTGCCAGTGATATGTTTGGTAGCTTCTGTTTTTATTTGTTCCAGTTCTTTCTGGGTAGCAATGCCTGCTTTCACCAGTTCGTTGCCGAACCAAACAATAGAGTCCTGTTCTTCCCAGGCTTCAATCTCTTCTTTGGTCCGGTAGGAAGAGGCATCGGAAGGAGAATGTCCGCTGTAGCGGTAGGTCAGCACATCGAGCAATACAGGACCCCGTTTTTCTTCGAGAACTTTTCTTTTCCTGCGGTAGGCATCAATAACAGCCAGCGGATTGTAGCCATCCACCCTTTCGGCATGCATCTGGTCGGCATTCAGACCAGCTCCGATGCGGGCTGCAATGTCATATCCCATGGTTTCTCCGCTGGTTTGTCCGCCCATACCGTATTGGTTGTTAACAATGTTGATGATGAGCGGCAATCCGCCTTTCATGTCATCGTCCCAAAGGGTACGGAACTGGTCCATTGTGGCAAAAGACAACCCTTCCCAAACCGGTCCGCAAGCCATGGAGGCATCACCGATATTGGCCACAACGATGCCCTCTTTGCGGTTGACTTTTTTAAAGAGTGCGGCCCCAACTGAGATGTCTCCCGATCCCCCTACAATGGCGTTGTTGGGATAAACACCAAAAGGCGTGAAGAAGGCATGCATGGAGCCTCCCAATCCCTTGTTAAATCCTGTTTCACGGGCAAAAATTTCGGCCAGTGTTCCATAAAGAAGAAATTTAACGGCCAATTCGCGGGTGGTCCCGGTATGGCCGGCTTTAACAGGAGCCAGTGTTTTGCCGTCAAAGTGATTCTCCATGATGTTCATCAGGGTGTTGTCATCCAAACGGTAAATGGCGGAAAGCCCTTTGGCCAGGATCTCTCCGTGACTCCGGTGTGAACCGAAAATAAAATCTTCCGCCCCCAGGGTAAAAGCCATGCCCACGGCTGCCGCTTCCTGACCGATGGAGAGGTGAGCAGGCCCCGGATGATTGTATGGGATTCCATTGTATTCCCCGCGGGTTTTAATCAGGTTTAACATGGTTTCAAACTCCCTGATGACCACCATGTCGTGAAAAATCCGGATAAATTCCTCTTTGGAAAAATGGGTCTTTTCTTCCTCAATGGTCTTATTGTATTGGTTTACCGGTATGGGTTTGAATTCAATTTGTCCCGGTTTTCTTACTTCTGATGGATTTATAAATTGATTTTTTGGCATCTTAATAAGTTTAAAGTTTAAAATTTAAAGTTTAAAGTTGTGTTTGTAATTTGAATGTTTCATTTAAAATTATTTGAATTTTGTTCCTGAAATTTTGCTTGAACTTAAATGGTTTATCAAACCGCTATCCAATTTGCTGATTTCTTCTGCCATTTGGTAAGCTGTTTTGAATTCTTCTTTGGTAATATATCCATTATCCAGAGCCCTGTAAAGTTGTGAACGGGTTTCTCCTGCAGATCCTTTCGATATGTACAAAAACTGGATAAACTCTTTATTTCCTCCTCGCTCAAAACCTTCGGCAATATTGTCCATCGCTGACCCTGAAGAGGCTTTTATTTGACTTACCAGCTTAAAGTCCTGAAGAAATGGTTTTTTTAGTGTAAAGCCATGAATGATTTTACACAATATCCTTGCCTTTTGCCAGGCTATTAAATCTTCAAATCTGTTAATTTTCGCCATACCTTAAACATTCAACATTCAACTTTAAACTTCCAGTGTTTCCAGTTGATTTTTGATCTCTGCGAGAAAGCGGGTGGCTTCTCCGCCATCGAGGGCTTGATGGTCGTAGGTGAGCGACAGTCCAATCATGGGAACAAAGCCGTAAACCCCTTCTTCGATCTCCTTCGGGCGGGGAACGATGGTGCAAACGCCCAGAATGGCAGTTTGGGGAAGGTTGATGACAGGTGTGAACATCTCCACTCCGTAGTTGCCCAGGTTGGAAACGGTAAATCCAGCCTCTTCCGGACTTAAAAGGTCGGGATTGATGTTTCCGCTCCTGGCTTTTTCGGCCAGTTGCTGCAACTGATACGATAATCCGGTAATCGACAGGTCATCGGCATTTTTCAGGGCAGGAACCATCAGCCCCCGTTCGGTATCCACGGCCAGACCGAGGTGCACTTTTTTGAACCATTTCATCTGGTCGCCGAGGTAATGGGTGTTGACCCGCGGAAATTTTTCCAGGGCACGGATAACGGCAAAACAGACCAGATCGTTGATGGTTACATTTTGTGAAATGGTCCCTTCCGCAAAATCTTTTTTGTATTTCTTGCGCAGACTCATGACCTTCCGGGCATCGGCACTTAAATGGTGGGTCAACTGTGCGGAATTCTGAAGCGACTGATGCATGGCGGTGGCAATCAGCTTCCGGATATTGGGAATGGCCCTGATTTCAAAATCTTCACCTGATTGCAGCACTTTGGCTTTGGGGACAGGTTTTTCCACGGGGCGGGGCGTGGGAGCCGGAGCTTCCTTCGTTTGGCCGGCAGCTTCCACGTCACGGGCAATGATTCTGCCATGTGGACCGGAACCTTTCAGTGAGTTAAGGTTTACGCCCAGGCTCTCGGCCATTTTTCGCGCCAGAGGAGAAATACGGATGCGTTCTTCCCCGGATTCCTCTTCTGCCGGTTCCGCTTTGGAGGAAGCTTCTTCCGCGGGAGATTCCTCCGCAGAAGGGGGAGCTGTTTTCTCCCGGTTTACTGCAGCTTCCGATTGGGGATTGAACTCATCTGCCGATTCTCCCTCTTTCCCGATAACCGCTACATTCGTTAAAACCGGCACTTCGTCGCCTTCTTCAAAAAAGGTAGCCAGCAGAATCCCGTCTTCTTTGGCTTCCTCTTCAAACGAGGCTTTATCGGTTTCATAGGAGAAGAGTATATCTCCCTCGCTGACCGTCTCGCCAACCGATTTGTGCCATTGCCCCATGATGCAGGATTCAACAGATTGACCCTGACGGGGCATTAATACAGGTGTTGCCATATTTTGCTTTTTTAATATTTGATGTCACTTGTAATTACAAATTCTTGGAAATCCGGCAGGAAAAATTCATCCGGAATACAAAATTAATAAGTTATTCTCTTTATCAGGCTGTAAAAATATAATTTCTAACTTGTAAATACAAGTTGTTTCCTATGTTTTAAATATTTTTTAATTTTGAGCCATCATGGAGAATATTCCACAATACCGGAGATTGTACGAGTTGCTTCGGAAGAATATCCTGAGCGGGGTTTTTGAGGAGGGGAGCCTGCTGCCTTCCGAAAATGAATTATGTGCTGTTCACGGCATGACACGACCCACTGTCCGGCATGCTCTCGATTCGCTGGTGAAGGATGGATTAATCCTGAAAAAGCAGGGGAAAGGCAGCATTGTGCGGAAACCCCCGCGGAATATTGGAATTTTGTCGATTGCGGGTACGGCCTCTGCCATTGGTGTCCGTTACCTGAAAACGGAAATTCTTCAGAAACCGGTTATTCAGCCGTGGCCGGGCGATTTTCCATTTGAGCTTTCGGAAACCGAACAGGAAGCGGGTTGTATTTTTATGGAACGGTTGCGGTATGTTGAGGGACAACCGGTTTTTTATGACATCAACCATTTGGCTAACCTAAATTTGCCGCGTTTTACGAGCCGTTCATTTGAAGATCGTTCGCTGTTTGAGGTGCTCCGGAAGCATTATCAGGTTACCATCCTTGGAGGGGAGCAAAAACTTAAGGCCATCATTCCTGGTAAAAGGATAAAGAAACTGCTTCAACTCAAAAGCGGGGTGCCTGTTTTGTATATCGAACGAAAGCTTACCACGAATAAAGAGGCTTTCAATATCTATTCCACCATCTTTTTTAACTCAGAAAAGCATGCCATTTCCGGTTCTTTTTGATTTTTCCGGGAAATATTTTTTTGCCTTTTTATTTAATTCTAATTTTGTCAGGTTTTTATTGATGGTTGCTTCGTCAAAATATTCGGAGCCATTAAAAAAAAGGAGAAACGGATTTCCGGTCTGTTTGTCCCATCGTTGAATGAAACAGCACAATTTTGGAAAATAAAACAATGGAAACAGCAACGGTCAAACCCGCGTTAAATGTGCGGGGCGAGCCCGCTGATTTTGAAAATGAAAAGTACGGCGATCATCCCCGCAACAGGTTTGATCTTTGGCAGGCAGAATCCGATACCCCGACTCCCCTGGTGATTTACATTCATGGTGGCGGGTTTGTGGGAGGCGATAAATCGAAGTATTTTGAGTCTGAAGATATGGTAAGATTTCTGGATGCCGGGGTTTCGGTGGCGGTTATTAATTACCGGTTCATGACCGACCCCCCCTATGGCATTCTGGCGTCCTTTCATGATTCCAAACGCTGCCTTCAGTATATTCGGCATCATGCTACCCGGTACAACATCGACAAAGAACGGATTGCATGCTCGGGAGGGTCTGCGGGTGCCGGAACCGCTTTGTGGCTTGCTTTTTCTGATGATATGGCTGAGCCCGGGAATCCGGACCCTGTTCTTCGCGAATCCACACGTCTTGCCTGTGCCGGCGCTTTTGCCACCCAGTCGACCTATGATATTTTCCAGTGGGAGCAAACCATTGGCATTCCCATGGCCGGAACCCGGAAGCAACTGGAAGCTATCGCTGCTGCATTTGGGGTAAAATACGAGGAGGGTATTGATCTGTTTACATCGCCTATGCGCATTGAACTCGATTTTCTGCGGAAAATGGAAAAAAATGATCCCCCCATTTTTGTGATGAATAATCATAAAGCAGGAACCCCTTCGAATCAGGATGATTTGAATCATCACCCTTTGCATGCCAGAGCCATCAGGGAAAGAGCCGACGAGGTGGGACTGGAAGCCATTGTGTATGCCCCGGAAATCGGGATTACCGACCCTTCCGGCAAAGATTTGGTCAGTTTCTTTCTGGAAATTTTTTTTGAAGAATAAAATTCTGACCGCTGCATATTTATTCTCCAAATTATGCATATTTGCATTTCGAATACAGGCTAAAACAAATAAATGAAGATGAAAGTATTAAAGTTTGGCGGAACATCGGTTGGTTCGCCCGAAAATATGCGGGCCGTTATGAAAATTATTGCTGACGGGGAGCCCAAAATTGTGGTACTCTCTGCAATGTCGGGAACGACCAATGCCCTGGTGGAGATTTCGGGTTACCTCCGGAAAAAGAACCGGGAAACAGCCGGCATTCTCATTGGCAAACTGGAATCGGGGTATAAAAAGGTTGTTCAGGAACTTTTTGAATCTCCCGAGAATAAACAAAAAGGGCTTCAGATCATCAAGACCTGCTTTAAATC